>NZ_JAGGOL010000193.1:0-1491 GCF_018614525.1 Streptomyces sp. ISL-11 | reverse complement strand
CACAGACACGCGACCGGCTGACACAGGAGACGCGGCACCCGAGCCACAGAGCCGGCACGACTCGGACGCGCGTCGGCCAAGCCGCCGGGGACGGGGCTCTACGTTCCCGGCCGGCACCCGGACGGTCGCCGGCGCGGGATCGGCTGCCGCCGGGTCGTCGTCCACGCGGCCGCAGGTACAGGGCCGATCAGCACCGCCGAGTGCCCTCAGCCGGCATGCCCGGCCCCGTGCCCGGCGGTTCAGTCGCTCTGACGCGTCACGTCGCTGGGCTCGAACTCCGGCATGAGTCCGCCGCCGGAGTCCTTCAGCGCCGCCCAGCGGACCTGGCGGGCGCGCGTGTCGTGCCAGGCCGCGCCGTCGAAGGGCGCCGTGTCGAGTCCGATGACGATGCCTTCGACCACCGGGGTGCCCGCCCGGCCGTGCGCCGAGGCCGGGCCCACACGCGGCGACGCCGCGTGCCGGCCCTTCGCGGCTCCGCCCCGCCACCACGAGCGGCCCCGGGCACTCTTGGCCATCTGGGGGCTCGCCGCCTGAGCGGGATCGCACGGAGTACGGCTGCTCCGCCACCAGCCGCGCACACGGCGCGGTCCGGGCCGGCCCGGCTCCGGCAGGGGAGCGTCCGCCTGGGGGCCCGCGGGCGGGACCGGATCGAAGACCGGGGGCCCATGGCGGGCGTCCGTCTCGGGCGAGGGCCTGACAGGCAGCTCTTCGGCGGCCTGGGAACAGGCGGTACCGAGGCGGTCGTCGCTCCCCGGGCCGGCGACCGGCGACCGCTCCCCTACGGTGCCGTCCCCGGTCCTGCCGTCTCCCGGCTCATCGCGGGCCGGCCGCCCTTCCGCCCTGCCCGCGCCGGGCCCGCGGGCTTCAGCCTGTTCGTCCCCGGCGCCGCCACCGAGCCTGTCGCCTCCCGCCTCGGCGCCTGCCGACCACCTGCCCGCGCCGGACCCGCTCTCCCCCGCCCGCTTGCCCCCGGCCCCTTCACCGATCCGACTGTTCCCCGCCTCGGCGTCGGCCACGAGGGGCCTGCCGTCCGCCACCTCGGCGGCAGCCGCCCGCTCCTTCACCGCGCCCGCGCCGGACCCGCCGTCATCCGCCTCAGCACCGGCCGGCCGTTCCTCCGCGGTGCCGACGCCGAGGTTGCCGGCTTCCGCCCCGGCGGCGGTCCGCCGATCCTCCACCACGCCCGCGCCGGACCCGCTGCGCCCCGCCTGGGCGCCGGCCGGCCGCTCCCCCACCGCGACCGCGCCGAGTTCGTCGGCTTCCGCCCCGGCGGCAGCCGCGTCCCGCGCCGGGCCGTCCGAGCCCGCGTCCCCGGGCGCGGGGGATCCCTCTCCCGGACGCTCCCTGGTGCCGGTGCGGAGCACGACCGTGTCGACGTCGACGGAGCGGTCGGGCGCCGGCTCCGCGGCCACGGCCGCGGCCGCGCTCGGGCCGAAGCCGAAGCCCAGCCACGCCGCGAGCGCCCGCAGGGCCGGGCCGCCCGTCCACTCC
>NZ_JAGGOL010000192.1 GCF_018614525.1 Streptomyces sp. ISL-11 | reverse complement strand
GGCTCCCGCGCCGGAGGAGCCCGCACGGCTCGGCGCGGCCGCCACCGCGCCCCTGGCCGCGGGCCTCGCCGCCTGCGCCGTCCTCGGCATCACCATCGGCCCGCTGGCCGGTCCGCTCACCGCGGCCGGCGCGCTCCTCGGAGGGCGCTGACCATGCACCTGCGCACCGTCACCGACATCGGCCCCGACGAACTCCCCGCGAAGGCGGCCGATCTGCTCGCCGACGGCCACCGCCTCGCGCTGGTCGCCGCACACCACGACGGGACGCGCGCGCCGGGCGGCCGCTCCGTGCGCGTGGTCTACCTCTTCCTCGCCGGCCCACCCGACACCCGCACCGAACTGCACGTACGCCTCGATCCCAAGGCGCCGGAACTGCCCACCCTCGCCCATCTCTCCTTCCCCGCCGGCCGGTTCGAACGGGAGATGCGCGACCTGCACGGCATCGTGCCCCTGGGCCACCCGCTGCCGCACCGCCTCGTCCGCCACTTCCACTGGCCGCGCGGCTGGTACCCCATGCACCCGGACGCCGGCTCCCCACCGCCCTTCGCCGAACCGGAGGGCCCGTACCCCTTCCTGGAGGTCGAGGGCGAGGGCGTGTACGAGATCCCCGTCGGCCCGGTGCACGCCGGGCTCATCGAACCCGGGCACTTCCGGTTCTCCGTGGTCGGCGAGACGATCATCAAGCTCAAGACGCGGCTGTGGTTCGTCCACAAAGGCGTCGAGAAGCTCTTCGAGGGCCGCGCGCCCGACCGCGGCCTGCCGCTGGCCGAGCGCGTCAGCGGCGACACCGCCGTCGGCCACACCCTGGCCTACTGCCTCGCCGTCGAGGAGGCCACCGGCACGGCCGTACCCGAGGAGGCGTGCCGCGCCCGCGCCCTGCTCCTGGAACTGGAGCGCCTGCACAACCACGTGGCCGACCTCGGTGCCCTGTGCAACGACGTCGGCCACGGCATCCTCAACGCCCGGGCGCAGCACGTGCGCGAACAGCTCCTGCGGCTCAACGACGAGGTCACCGGGCACCGTCTGCTGCGCGGCGGCGTCATGCCGGGCGGGGCGGTCCTGCGCGAGGTGCCGGGCGAGGCCCGGCTCGACGCCCTCGGCCGGGAGATCCGCGACATCGTCACGCTCGCCCTCGGCCACACCACCGTCCGCGACCGCTTCACGGGCACCGCACGGCTCACCGCGCCCGCCGCCCGCGACCTGGGCTGTCTCGGCTACGTCGCCCGCGCCAGCGGCCTGGCCGCCGACGCCCGGGTGCACCACCCCTTCCACGACTACGGCGACACCCTCACCGTGCCCGTCCACACCACTGGGGACGTCCTGGCCCGCTTCCTCGTACGGGCGGAGGAGACCGACGCCTCCCTCGCCCTGGCCCGGCACCTCGCGGCCGGTCTCACACCCGGCCGCCGGGCCGTGGACCTGCGGCGCGGTTACCCGCCCGGCGCGGGCGTCGGCATCGTGGAGGGGTGGCGGGGCACGATCACCACCCGCGTCGAACTGGACGCCGGGCGGGTGCTGAGCCGGGTGAAGGTGGCCGACCCGTCCTTCTTCAACTGGCCGGCCCTGCCGGTGGCGCTGGCCGACACGATCGTGCCCGACTTCCCGCTGACCAACAAGAGCTTCAATCTCTCCTACGCGGGCAACGACCTCTGACGACACCTCCGGCGGACACTACGCCGGGCCGGCCACCGGGGCCTCGCCGTCCGGGTCGATGCCGTGCCGGCGGGCGAGCCACAGGGCGTCGTCCAGTTCGTCCGCCGCCATGGCGGTCTCATAGGCGTCCCCGGCCGCCCGCGCCGCCGCCAGGGCGGTCCGCGCGTCGCGGATCCGCTGCCGCATCGCCTCGGCGAACACGTTCACGACGGCCCCCGGATCCCTCGCGCTCGGAAGGGCTTCAAGTCTAGGGGAGAGCGGGGCGGCGGGCGCGGGTCAGGCGGCGCCTTCGACGGTCCAGCCCGGAACCTGGAAGCGGGGGGCGATGTCGTCGCTGTGCACCTCTTCGCCGCAGCACCGGCAGATGACCGCGGGGTCGAGGTCGGAGCCGCAGGAGTGCTCGAAGACGGTCGGCGGGACGTCCGTGAGATGCCGGTCGCCCCAGCGCATCAGCATGAGGAGCACCGGCCGCAGGTCGTACCCCGCGGCGGTCGGGCAGTACTCGAAACGGGCCGGGCGCTCGTTGTAGGGCACCTTCTCCAGCACGCCCGCCTCGACCAGGCGGCGCAGCCGGGAGGCGAGGATGTCGCGGGGCGCACCCGTGTTGCGCGCGATCGCGTCGAAGCGCCGCACGCCGAAGAAGACCTCGCGCAGCACCAGCAGGGAGTACTTCTCGCCGACCACGCCGAGCGCGTCGGCGATCGAACAGGGGCGCGATGTCGTCATGCCCCCCATCGTAAAGCAGCCGGATTTGCTTCCCCAACCCATACGTACAAGGTGAATCCACAGTTCCAACCAACCCGGTCACGGTCCGCTAGGCGTGGCAGACAACGCGCGAGGACGGCGGCCGGTTCCATGCCGTCGGCCGCTGCGGGCCCAGGTGACGCCCGCTCAGCCCGGGGACGGCACGGGCGGCCCGTACGAGCGCGGCGTTGTCGGCGGCGGGCCGGCCGTCGGGGGTGTGGGTCACGTCCTCCAGGCCGACGCGCCGCGCGAGCCCGAGGGCCGCCGCCCGGCGCAGGACGGGCCAGGCGCCCCCCTCCTCGCCGTGCAGCAGGACGGGTGCCCTCAGGCCCGGGCCGAGCGACCGCAGCAGGGCCGTCGCCGTGCCGAGCGCCGTGAGCGGCTCGGTATCGGTGACCACGGCCAGGACGCGCAGCACCCGGCCGGCGAAGGGCGAGGTGCGGAACCGCTCCGCGGCGTCCGTGCCGGAGCGCAGGCCGGCCTCGATGCCGACGCCCTTCTCCCACAGGGCGCGGGCCACCAGGTCGGCGCCGTTCCCGTGCCAGTCGACCGAGGCGTGGTCGGGCAGGACGGTCCAGGCGCGCACCAGCTCCGCCCGGCGCCGGGCGTCGGGGATCGTCCAGGCACCCGTGGTCACGCCGACCGGCACGCCGGGCACGGCCGCGCGTACGGCCGTGAGCACCTCGGCGACCACGGCGGGGTCGAGGGTGTCCGCGCCGTCGGACGACTTGGGGTGCAGATGGATGTCGTCCGCGCCGGCGGCGACCGCGGCGCGCGCCGCTTCGGCGAGCTCGGCGGCCGTGACGGGGAGGACCGGGCAATGAGCCCGGTTTCGGGAGCCGTTCAGGCATACCTGCAACATGAAGATCATGGTGGCAGGTGGGTCTGACATCGGTGGCACCGATCGTGCGGTGGCCGGTTCCAATCGGCCGAAATGCGTGTTTATCGTCCGTTGATCACATGGTGACCTTTCCCGGGCAGGCTTCCTACTGCACAAGCGGAACCATTCATCCAACATGAGGGGTACCAGAGTTATGCGCATCGTTCGAATCGGCCTGGCCGCAGCGGCGACCGTCGGAGCCCTCGCCGTAGCTGTCGCGCCCGCCTCCGCCGCCGTCGCCACCGCGCCCGCCCACACCGTGGCCGGCGCACAGGCGGCCACCCCGAACCCGAACACGGTCAAGGCCGCGGCGTTCAACCAGGCGCGCAGCATCCTCGCCGGTGCGGGAGCGGCGTCGGCGGCGAAGACCCACCCCGTGCACGGCAAGTCGGACGTCCCCGTCGGCTACGGCACCAGCCTGCTGGCCGAGGCGCGGGACGAGTTCCGGCACGACGACCGGAACCTTCCCGCGGACAAGAAGAAGTCCGACATGTCGAAGACCCACTACGACGCCATCCACAAGGCGGCCGGTGTCATGGGCATCGACCAGTGGTGACGAGCACCCACCTCGGCTGACGACGTCGGCATGCGGTAGGCCGAGGGCCTCGCCCCTTACGAGGGGGCGGGGCCCTCCGGCTGTGCGCGGCGCCCTTCCGTTGACCGGAACCGGGCGTGACAGGCGGCCTCGACGGGACCACGCTGACGGCGAGCTCGGGCAGTGCGGCATCCGGCGCGAGCCGACTCGTCGAAGGAGCGTCCCGCCATCATGCGTCACACTTCGCGCAACAGATTCGGTGCCCTCGCCGCCGCGACCCTGCTGGCAGGCGCCGGCGCGGTCATGACCACCGGCACGCCGGCGTACGCGTCAGCGCCCGCCGCACCCCTCGCCGGCGTCTTCCACCCCATCAAGAACGTCGGCAACAACAAGTGCCTGCAACCCGCGGGCGGATCCACCGGCGAGGTGGCGATCGTGCAGTCGGCCTGCACCGGCGCGCTCGCGCAGCAGTGGCAGTTCCTCAAGGTCACGAACAGCGGCTACCACCTCATCAACCAGCTCAGCGGCCTGTGCATGTACATGAACGGCCCCGTCGCCGCCGGCTCGCCCATCGCCCAGGTGGAGTGCACCACGGTCAGCAACGAGGAGTGGAAGAGCACGCCGGCGCCGCCGGAGATCGTGACGCTGATGTCGAGGGCGGGGCACCGCGACACCAACCTCTGCGTCGACGTGCCGGGCGGCCAGGCGGACGAGGGACTGGGCGTGCAGATCTTCGGCTGCAACGGGACCCTCGCACAGCGCTGGATAGCCGGCTTCCAGTGAACTCGCGCACCGCCCGGCGCTCCGGCGCGAGCCGCCTCAGCCCCGGAACGGCCGGTACGTCAACTGCTTGACGCGGCGGAGGAACGGCATGGTCTCCACGTGTTCGACCCCGTCGAGCGTGCCGATCCCCTCGCTCAGATAGCGGTAGAGGTGAGCGGTGTCCCGGGTGACCGCGACGGCCATCAGATTGGACGGGCCGGTGGTCGCGGCGGCGTAGGCGATCTCCGGATGGGCGGCGAGGGCCGCGCCCACGGCCTTCAGGGACCGAGGAGCGGCGGTGATGCCGAGCATCGCCGCGGTGCGGAAGCCGAACCGCTCGGTGTCGAACTCGACGTCGACGTACATCGCCCCCGACCCGACCAGCTGGGCCAGCCTGCGCTTGACCGCCGACTCGGAGCGGCCCGTCGCCTTCTGGAGCTCCGGAAAGGTGGCGCGCCCGTCCCGCTCCAGGGCGGCCACCAGCGCCTCGTCCTCCTGGCTGATCACGGCCGGCCCCGGGTGCGGACGCGGCTCCGGAGCGAGGGCGGCGACCTCGGCGACCGTGAGCGCGCCGCTCTTGGCCAGCCAGCCGGACGGGCCGCCGAAGAAGCGGTGCAGCAGTTGCTGGGCACGGATCTCGACGATGTGCGGGGTGCGCGGCAGCTTGCCGAGCAGCAGTTCGTCGCTCTCGACGCGCGTGCGCATGCTCGTCGTGCAGGCCACCTCGGTGCCGCCCGAGGTGAGTCCGATCCACGACGTGTCGGGCCGCCTGGCCAACGCCTCCGCGATGGTGGCGGCCCCGTCGGGCGTGCAGCGCAGCCGCAGCAGCCAGTGCTCGATCCCCGGCCGGGCGGCGGCGCAGCGGACGGCCACCACCCGGAGTCCCGCCTCGGACCGCAACCGGCGGAAGCGGCGTGCCACGGTCTGGTCGGAGACGCCGAGCACGGCCGCGATCCGGCTGAACGAGGCCCGGGCATCGACCTCCAGGGCGTGCAGCAGCCTCAGATCGATTTCGTCGAACCTGTCGGATTCCACGATTTCCTCCCCCTCTGATGTCGAGTTCCCTTCACGATGCCCGCTACGGCCGGGGACATCGGTCGAGCGTGCCCGATCGTACGGGGGCGGTCCGGAACCACGGACCCGCGCCATCCGGGCCGTACAGCTCGTACAGGGAGAAACACATGCGCAAGTGGGGGCCGCTCACCGCGGTCTGTCTGGGGACGTTCATGCTGCTGCTCGACGTCACGATCGTCGTGGTCGCGCTGCCCGACATGGCGCCGGCGCTGCACGCGTCGCTCTCCGATCTGCAATGGGTCATCGACGGCTACGCCCTGGCGCTCGCCGCGCTGCTGCTGGGAGCGGGCGCCGCCGCCGACATCCTGGGCAGGCGCCGCGTCCATGTGGCCGGCACCGTTCTCTTCGCGGCGGCCTCGCTGGCCTGCGGCCTGGCGTCGTCCCCCGTGGCCCTGGTGGCCGCACGCGGGGTCCAAGGGGTGGGCGCGGCCGCGATGTTCGCGACGACACTGCCGTTGCTCGGCTCGGTGTACCAGGGCCGGCGGCGCTCGGTCGCGCTCGGTCTGTGGGGCGCGGTCAGCGGCGCCGCGGCGGCGATCGGCCCGGTGGTCGGCGGGCTGCTGACCCAGGGGCCCGGCTGGCGCTGGATCTTCTTCGTCAACCTGCCGGTGAGCGTGGCGGCGGTCTGGCTGACCCTGCGCACCGTGCCCGAGTCGCGTGCCGAACGGGGCCGGCGGATCGACTGGGCGGGCACGGCGGCCTTCGCGTGCTTCGCCGCCGCCACGACGTACGCGGTCGTCCGCACCGGCAGCGACGGATGGACCTCCGCGCCCACCCTGGCCACGTTCGGCCTCGCGGCGCTCGCGCTGCTCTGCTTCGTGCTCGTCGAGCGCAGGGTGGCCCATCCGCTGCTGGACCTCTCGCTGTTCCGCAAGCCCGCGTTCGTGGGCGTGATGGCCGGGGCGCTCGCCTACAACACGGCGGCCTTCGCCGTCCTGCCGTACACCTCGGTCTGGCTGCAGACCGTGCTCGGTCTCAGCCCGTTGCGAGGCGGCCTCGCCGTGCTGCCCCTGGCGGCGACGTCCTTCGTGGTGGCGGCGGTGGGCGGCCGGCTGCTGCACGGGGTGCGGCCGGGCCTGACGATCGGCGTCGGCCTGGCGCTGATCGGCGCGGGCACCCTCGGACAGGCCGTGCTGGACGCGGGCTCCTCCTGGACGGCGCTGCTGCCCGGACTGGTGCTCGCGGGCGTCGGTACGGGCCTGGTGGCTCCGGCGCTCGCCGGGGCCGCGCTCGCCGCGGTGCCGCCCGAGCGCGCGGGTATGGCGGGCGGCGCGGTCAACACCTTCCGGCAACTCGGGTACGCCTTCGGGGTCGCCGGCCTCGGCACGGCGGTGACCTCCCGCATGCGGGACACGCTCACCCCCGACCAGGCACACACCCTCGCGGGCGGCGGCGCGACCGGGCTGCGCGGCGCGGGACTTCCCGAACACCTGCTGCGGACGGCGTTCGCCTCGGGCCTGAACGTGGCGGCGGTCGTCGCGGGCGCCGTCGGACTGCTCGCGGCGGTCGCGGTCCTCGTCCTGGTGCGGGAGCCGCGCCGGGCCGAGCCGGCGGCGCGCGGGTCCCGCGAGACGGTCACGGCCGGCACCCGCCACGGGTGACGCCGCCGCCCGCCACCACCCCGGTCAGTGGCCGCGCATGGAGCGCTGCCGGCCGGTCGGGGG
>NZ_JAGGOL010000191.1 GCF_018614525.1 Streptomyces sp. ISL-11 | reverse complement strand
GCCCCGGCCGTCGCTGCGCCGGCCGCTCCCGCGGCGAAGCCCGCCACCCAGGCCCCCGCCGCTCCGGCGAAGCCCGCGGTCGCGAAGCCCGTCGCCAAGGCCGCCGCGCCGACGGAGCCCTCCGCCGGTCCCGAGTTCGTGACGCTGCGCGGCCCCTCCGCCGCCGTTGCCAAGAACATGAACGCCTCGCTGGAGCTGCCGACGGCCACGTCCGTCCGCGCGGTCCCGGTGAAGCTGCTGTTCGACAACCGCATCGTCATCAACAACCACCTCAAGCGGGCCCGGGGCGGGAAGGTCTCCTTCACCCACCTCATCGGCTTCGCGATGGTGCAGGCCCTCAAGGCCATGCCGTCGATGAACCACTCCTTCACGGAGAAGGACGGCAAGCCGACCCTCGTCAAGCCCGAGCACGTCAACCTCGGCCTGGCGATCGACCTGGTGAAGCCCAACGGCGACCGCCAGCTCGTGGTCGCGGGCATCAAGAAGGCCGAGACGCTCAACTTCTTCGAGTTCTGGCAGGCGTACGAGGACATCGTCCGCCGCGCCCGGGTCGGCAAGCTGACGATGGACGACTTCACCGGGGTCACCGCCTCGCTGACGAACCCCGGCGGCATCGGCACCGTGCACTCCGTGCCGCGCCTGATGCCCGGCCAGGGCCTCATCCTCGGCGTCGGCGCCATGGACTACCCCGCCGAGTTCCAGGGCACCTCGCAGGACGCCCTGAACAAGCTGGGCATCTCCAAGGTCATGACGCTGACCTCGACGTACGACCACCGCGTGATCCAGGGCGCCGCCTCCGGCGAGTTCCTGCGGATCATGAGCCAGCTGCTGCTGGGCGAGAACGGCTTCTACGACGAGATCTTCGAGGCGCTGCGGATCCCGTACGAGCCGATCCGCTGGCTGCGCGACATCGACGTCTCCCACGACGACGACGTCACCAAGGCCGCCCGCGTCTTCGAGCTGATCCACTCCTACCGGGTCCGCGGCCACGTCATGGCCGACACCGACCCGCTGGAGTACCGCCAGCGCAAGCACCCCGACCTCGACATCACCGAGCACGGGCTCACGCTGTGGGACCTGGAGCGCGAGTTCGCCGTCGGCGGCTTCGCCGGCAAGTCGATGATGAAGCTGCGCGACATCCTGGGCGTGCTGCGCGACTCGTACTGCCGCACCACCGGCATCGAGTTCATGCACATCCAGGACCCCAAGCAGCGCAAGTGGATCCAGGACCGGGTCGAGCGCGGCCACTCCAAGCCCGAGCGCGAGGAGCAGCTGCGCATCCTGCGCCGGCTGAACGCCGCGGAGGCGTTCGAGACGTTCCTGCAGACGAAGTACGTCGGCCAGAAGCGCTTCTCGCTGGAGGGCGGCGAGTCCGTCATCCCGCTGCTGGACGCGGTGCTGGACGCGGCCGCCGAGTCGCGCCTGGACGAGGTCGTCATCGGCATGGCCCACCGCGGCCGCCTGAACGTGCTCGCCAACATCGTCGGCAAGTCGTACGCGCAGATCTTCCGCGAGTTCGAGGGCAACCTCGACCCGAAGTCGATGCACGGCTCCGGCGACGTGAAGTACCACCTGGGCGCCGAGGGCACCTTCACCGGCCTGGACGGCGAGCAGATCAACGTCTCGCTGGCCGCCAACCCCTCGCACCTGGAGACCGTCGACCCGGTCGTCGAGGGCATCGCGCGCGCCAAGCAGGACATCATCGGCAAGGCGGGCACGGACTTCACCGTCCTGCCGGTCCAGCTGCACGGCGACGCGGCCTTCGCGGGCCAGGGCGTCGTCGCGGAGACGCTGAACATGTCGCAGCTGCGCGGCTACCGCACCGGCGGCACCGTGCACATCGTCATCAACAACCAGGTCGGCTTCACCGCGCCGCCGGAGTCCTCGCGCTCGTCGATGTACTGCACCGACGTCGCCCGGATGATCGAGGCGCCGATCTTCCATGTGAACGGTGACGACCCGGAGGCCGTGGTCCGCGTCGCGCGGCTCGCCTTCGAGTTCCGCCAGGCGTTCAACAAGGACGTCGTCATCGATCTGATCTGCTACCGCCGCCGGGGCCACAACGAGGCCGACAACCCCTCGTTCACCCAGCCGCTGATGTACGACCTGATCGACAAGAAGCGCTCGGTGCGCAAGCTGTACACCGAGTCGCTGATCGGCCGTGGCGACATCACCCTGGAAGAGGCCGAGCAGGCCCTGCAGGACTACCAGGGTCAGCTGGAGAAGGTCTTCACCGAGGTCCGGGAGGCCACCGCCGCCCCGGTCGCGCCCGAGGTCCCGGCCGCGCAGGCCGAGTTCCCGGTGCCGGTGAACACCGCGATCTCCCAGGAGGTCGTCAAGCGGATCGCCGAGTCGCAGGTCACCCTGCCGGAGCACGTCACGGTGCACCCGCGCCTGCTGCCGCAGCTCCAGCGCCGCGCGTCCAGCGTCGAGGACGGCACCATCGACTGGGCCATGGGCGAGACCCTCGCCTTCGGCTCGCTGCTGATGGAGGGCACCCCGGTCCGGCTGGCCGGCCAGGACTCCCGCCGCGGCACCTTCGGTCAGCGGCACGCGGTGCTCGTCGACCGGGAGACCGGCGAGGACTACACCCCGCTGCTGTACCTGTCCGAGGACCAGGCGCGCTACAACGTCTACGACTCGCTGCTCAGCGAGTACGCGGCGATGGGCTTCGAGTACGGCTACTCCCTGGCCCGCCCGGACGCGCTGGTGCTGTGGGAGGCCCAGTTCGGTGACTTCGTCAACGGTGCCCAGAGCATCACGGACGAGTTCATCTCCTCCTCCGAGCAGAAGTGGGGCCAGACCTCCGGCGTCACGCTGCTGCTGCCGCACGGCTACGAGGGCCAGGGCCCGGACCACTCCTCGGCCCGGATCGAGCGGTTCCTCCAGCTCTGCGCGCAGAACAACATGACGGTCGCGATGCCGACCCTGCCGTCGAACTACTTCCACCTGCTGCGCTGGCAGGTCCACAACCCGCACCACAAGCCGCTGATCGTCTTCACTCCGAAGTCGATGCTGCGTCTGAAGGCCGCGGCGTCGAAGGCGGAGGAGTTCACCAGCGGTGCGTTCCGCCCGGTCATCGGTGACGACACCGTCGACACGGCCGCCGTCCGCAAGGTCGTCTTCTGCTCCGGCAAGGTCTACTACGACCTCGTCGCCGAGCGGACCAAGCGCGGCGCGAACGACACGGCGATCGTCCGCATCGAGCGGCTGTACCCGCTGCCGGGTGCCGAGCTCCAGGCGGAGTTCGCCAAGTACTCGGGCGCGGAGAAGTTCGTCTGGGCCCAGGAGGAGCCGGCCAACCAGGGTGCGTGGCCGTTCATCGCGCTCAACCTGATCGACCACCTGGACCTGGCTGTCGGTGCCGACATCCCGGCCCGGGAGCGGCTGCGCCGGGTCTCCCGGCCGCACTCCTCCTCCCCGGCGGTCGGCTCGGCCAAGCGCCACCAGGCGGAGCAGCAGGCCCTGGTCTCCGAGGTCTTCGACATCTGATCCCGGAGTCCCCAGGGGACGAGGGCCGGGCCCCCACCGCGATCGCGGTGGGGGCCCGGCCCTTTTGCCGTACGGGTGGCGCGCTCAGCCCAGGTAGGGCTCGAAGTCCCAGTACGGGCGGACCCGCTGGCGGGCGGAGAGGGCGTGCGGGTGCTGGGCGCCCAGGGTGCGGGTGAGCCGCTGGAGGGCGTCCTGCTCGACCTTGGACGCCTCGTCGTGCTCGCGCAGCGCCCGCAGGTCCGCGGCCAGGGCGACCTCGGCGGACAGGGTGAGGGGGTGGTCCTCGCCGAGGGCGTGCCGGGCCCGGCGCAGGGTGTCGCGGCTGAGCTGGACGGCGCCTTCGAGGCGGCCGTTGAAGTTGCGGCCGGCGGCGGCGTTGAGGGCGCAGCCCAGCACCCAGGGGTGCTCCTCGCCGAGGGTGGCGGACAGCCCGGCGTAGGCGGCCTCGAACATGGTGAGCGCCTCGGCGCGGTCGCCGGCGGCCTGGAGGACCAGTCCGGTGTTGGTGAGCATGCCGGTGGTGATGGGGTGGGCGGGGCCCAGCAGGGCCCGGAAGCCGCTCTCGCCCTCGGCGATCAGGTCGCGGGCCTGGCCGAGGTCGCCGTGCTCGCGGGCGTGGTTGCCGTAGTCGACGACGAGGCCGATGGTGGCGTAGTGGCCCCGGCCGTGGACCTGCTCCATCTGATCGAGCAGGCTGGCCATGGCCGCGCCGACGTCCTGGCCGCCGCCGGCCCGCCGTTCGCACAGGACGAGGTTGTGGCGGGCGCGCAGGGTCTGGGGGTGCTGGGGGCCGAGGACCTGGAGGTGCAGCCGCATGCCGAGCTCCTGGCGGGCCAGGGCGTCGCGGTAGCGGCCCATCATCCGCAGGTCGCGGGCGCAGGCGATGCCGGAGACCAGGGTGGCGGCGTGCCGGGCGCGCAGCAGGGACTCGCGGCGGCGGAGGTTCTCCAGGTCGGTGTCGTACGCCTCGGCGTAGTGGCCCAGCAGTCTGAGGCCGACGCCGAGGTTGTGCTGGGCGTTGAGGGTGAAGTAGTCGGCGGGGCCGAGGAGTGCGCGGGCGCTGTCCAGGACCTCGCGCTGCATCTGGAGGGCCTCGGCGTACTGGCCGAGGTAGCGCTGGTCGGCGGCGAGACAGCTGGTGGCGGTCATCAGTGCGGTGGAGTCGGCGGCCGGCGTCACGGCGCGCAGCCGTTCCAGCATGTCCCGGTCGAGCTCGTAGGCGGCGCGGAAGATTCCGTACGAGCGGAGGATGTTGCCCTGCTGGGCGGTGAGGTCGAGCATCCGCCGGTGCTCGGGCGGGAACAGCTCCGTCCAGTGCTCGCGCACCTGCTCGGCGAGGTCCATGCCGGTGCGGAACTCGCCGCTGCGGTGGCAGTAGCGCAGGCAGTTCAGGACGGTCTCCTGGACGCGCTCGTCGCGGCTGCCGAGGGCGCCGGAGGGCTCCAGGTGGGGTAGGAGCTCGGCGTAGCGGGGCCAGAGCCGGGAGTCCTGGGGGTTGCCGGGGTCGGCGGCGGCGAGCATGCGGCGTACGACGCGGCGGTGGGCCCGGCGCTCCTCGGGCGAGGTGAGCCGGGCGACGATGTCGTGGACGAGGCGGTGCATGTGCACCGACTCCTGTTCGGGGCCCGGCTCGCCGGGGATGGTGCCGCGGGTGTCGCGGGTGAAGACGGAGTAGTTGACCAGGGAGTCCAGGGCGCGGGTCCAGCTGGGCAGGTCGCTGGCGAGCCAGGTGAGGTTCTCGGGCAGCTGGTCGGCCGGGAGGTGGCGGACCAGGCCGATGGGGATGCGGCCGGGGGCGAAGGAGGTGCACAGGGTCAGGAGCTCCACGGCGTGCGGCTGGGTCTCGCGGAGCCGGTTGATCAGTATCGACCAGGAGGTGAGGGAGGAGCGCGGGACGCCGTCGAAGTCGCCCTGGTCGGCGAGGCCGGAGAGCTCGCCGTCGCGGACCATGCGCAGGTAGTCGGTGACCTCCATGTCCGACTCGCCGAGCCAGGCGGCGGCCTGGACCAGGGCCAGGGGGATGTCGCCGAGCTCGGCGGCGACCTCGGCGGCCTCCGCGGCGGTGATCCGGGGGGCGCGGCGCATCAGATAGCCGGTGGATTCGTGCCGCTGGAAGCCGGGGACCTCCAGCGGGATGGCGCCGCCCGCGGTCCAGCTGCGGTTGCGCGAGGTGATCAGGACGTGGCCGGGGCCCTCGGGCAGGAGGGTGTCGGCGCCCTCGATGTCGTCCCAGCCGTCGAAGATCAGCAGCCAGCGGCCGTAGGGGTCGCCGCGGCGCAGCGCCTCGTGGACGGCCCGGATGCGTTCGCCGGGCTCGGAGCCGCTGGCCAGGCCCAGTTCGGGGGCGAGTTCGCCCAGGCGTTCGCGCTGGGTGCCGCGCATGTCGGAGTTGACCCACCAGATGACGTCGTAGTCGGAGCTGAAGCGGTGGGCGTACTCGGCGGCGATCTGGGTCTTGCCGATGCCGGACATGCCGAGGAGGGCGCAGACGGCCGTGCCCTGCTCGGCGTCCATGAGGTGTTCCTGGAGGCGGTTGAGCAGGTCGTCGCGGCCGGTGAAGCGGCTGTCGCGGCGGGGCACCTCGCCCCAGACGGCCGGGGGGTCGTTGGGGTAGCGGGAGCCGGGGCCGGCGGGGAGGCTGCGCGGCGGGGCGCCGGTGGGCAGGCCGAGCCGGCCCAGCAGCCGGCGCTCGGCCTCCTGGGAGCCGATGCCCCACAGGTCGACGGGTTCCAGGACGGCGGTGGCGGGCAGCAGGGAGCGGTTGGTGAGGTTGACGGCGGCGAACCGCTGGGCGTTGGCGGCGACGATGCCGCGCAGGGCGTCGCTCCACTCGCCCTCGCGGCGCGGGCCCAGTTCGAAGAACCAATCGCTGAGGACGAGCAGCAACCGCCCGGAGGCCAGCAGCAGATCGCCGAGCGCGGTCTCCAGGGGCACCTCGCGGCGGGGGTCCCAGCGGTGCAGGGTGACCCGGTGGCCGTGGCTCTCCAGGCGGTGGGCGATCCAGGTGGCCCAGGGCCGGTGGAAACCGGCGAAGACGACGACGAAGTGCTCGCCGCCGTGACCCGGGCGGGCCTGCGCACCGGTTCGTTCGCTCATGCGCACGTCTCCCTCATGCTTCGCACCCGCGGCGGCCGGGACGGTCCGGCGCAGCGGCAAGATTACCGTACGTCACCGACCGGTGACGTACCGCCAATGGTGGCAGGTTCGCCGACGGAGGGTGCCAGGCTCGCGAGGTGGCTCCGCATGCCCCTCGCGAACTCCCCGCCGGCCGGAGTCAGTTCACTGGATTCAAGCAGCACGGCCAGGGCTTCCGCGACCTGTCGGCGGTAGGAATCGGCGCGGTGACGGGCGTCCCGCCGCTCGGCGGGCGGCAGCGCGGCGCCGGCGCCGGCGCGCGCCCAGAAGTCGGCCAGCGCCAGGTGGGCGTAGGTGCCCTGGAGGACGCCGGCCAGCGGACGCGGGTCGGAGCGCCAGGCGACGCGATAGGCGGCGTGCGGGCGGGCGTGGTGCAGCGGCAGCAGGTCGTGCAGGACGGAGAGCTTGCTGTGCTGGGTCTCGTGGACGAGCACGGCGGCCAGGTCGGCGGCGGTCTCGGGGAGGGTGGTGAGCACGGCGCCCGGGGCGGCCCGGAAGGTCGCGCTGACCTTCGGTACGTACGCGCCGTCCCGGGCGAGCGGCACCAGGCAGCGCACGAGGGCGGCGGCCTCGGCGGCGCGGGGCGGGTCGACGGCGCGCAGCAGCTCCAGGGCGGCCCGCCAGCGCCGGGCCCAGGGCTGGTGGCG
>NZ_JAGGOL010000190.1 GCF_018614525.1 Streptomyces sp. ISL-11 | reverse complement strand
CATCAGCCACAGCAGCACACCGGCGATCACCGCCAGGTAGGCGCCCTGGGTGAACTTCGTCAGCAGCACGATGATCAGCACCAGGCCGGTGACCACGGCCCCCACCGCGTTGATCACCCGGGCGGTGTGGATGTGCCCGCGCTCGCGCGCGGGGGGACCCTCCCGCAGGGCGCGGTTCCAGTGCCGGACCATGCCCGTCTGGGAGAGGGTGAAGGAGGTGAACACCCCGAGGATGTAGAGGTGGATGAGGCTGGTGACCGACGCGTGGTACACCCACAGCAGCACGCCGGCGACCGTGGCGAGCGCGAGGATGCCGTTGGAGAAGGCGAGCCGGTCGCCGCGGGTGTGCAACTGGTGCGGCACGTAGCGGTGCTGGGCCAGGATGGACGCCAGCAGCGGGAAGCCGTTGAACGCGGTGTTCGCGGCGAGGATCAGCACCAGCGCGGTGGCCGCCTGGATATAGAAGAAGCCGAAGCTGTCACTGCCGCCGAAGACCGCGGCCGCGAGCTGGGCGATGACGGTGCGCTGGGGTGTGGTGGCGCAGTCCCCGGTGAAGCCCGTCAGCCGGCAGGTGTCGTCGGCGATGTGGACATCGGCGATGAGCGCGAGCGCGGTGATCCCGGAGAACATCACGACCGCGATCAGGCCCATCGCGGCCATCGTGGTGGCGGCGTTGCGGGACTTGGGCCTGCGGAAGGCCGGCACCCCGTTGGAGATGGCCTCCACACCGGTCAGCGCGGTGCACCCGCTGGAGAACGCCCGCAGGACGAGCAGCGCGAGGGCCGCGCCCGCGAGGTTCGCGTCGCCGGGGTCGGCCGTGATGCCGTAGCGGGCGGACTCCGCCACTGGGGCGTCACCGGCGATCCAGCGGAACAGGCCGGTCGCGCACAGCACGACGACACCGGTGACGAAGAGATAGGTGGGCGCCGCGAAGGCCCGGCCGGACTCGCGCAGCCCGCGCAGGTTCACCGACGCCAGCAGGGCGACGAAGACCACCGCCATGATCGTCCGGTGCGGGTTCAGGGACGGGACGGCGGAGATGATGTTGTCCACGCCGGACGCGACCGACACCGCCACCGTCATCACGTAGTCCACCAGCAGCGACGCGGCCACCACCAGCCCCGCCGAGGCCCCGAGGTTGGTCGACACCACCTCGTAGGACCCGCCGCCGGAGGGGTAGGCGTGGACGACCTGCCGGTAGGACAGCACCACGACGGCCATCAGGGCCACCACCGCGATCGCGATCCAGGTGGCCAGATGGAGGTATGCCAGACCGCCCAGCGTCAGGACCAGCAGGATCTCCTGCGTGGCGTAGGCGACCGACGACAGGGGGTCGGAGGCGAAGATGGGCAGCGCCAGCCGTTTGGGCAGCAGCGTCTCCTGCAGCCCTTCACTGGGCAGCGCACGGCCGACCACCAGGCGTTTGACGGCGTCGATGAGTCTGGGCACACAGGTGACCCTAGGATGACATTCCGAACGTACCGATGAAGCCGGGCCGCCGGGGATGCCACCGGACCGGACGCGTTGCCGTCACGGCCACGGTACGAGCCACGGCTCCTCCGGGAGCGGACTGCCCGTCTCCAGGAACGACTTGAGATTGGACAGCACCGCCGCCCATCCCCGCGCCGCCGCGTCCCGTTCGGCCTCGTCGGCCAGGTCCTCGTGGGTCACGGTGAGCCGGACGATCCCGGCGTACGCGCGGATGCCGAAGGTGACGCGGGAGACGCGCTCCGCCCGCTCGTCGCCCGGCTCGGCCCAGGTGGTCACCAGGCGCGTGGGCGGCACGCTCTCCAGGACCGTGCCGGCGACATCGGCGGTGTGCGTGCTGTTGGTGCGCTGATGTTCCCACAGGGAGCCGACCTGCCAGTCCGAGACATTGCTGTGCCCCCAGTACTCGGCCGTCATATCGGCGTCGGTCAGCGCTTCCCAGACCTTTTCCGGTGTACTCCCGATATAGGTGACGTACGTACATGTCGGCTTGTCGCTCTGCGATCCTCCGCGGGCGGTCTCGGAGCGGGCGCTCCTGCGGGCGGAATGCCCGGACCCTGTCCCGAACGAGGATCCCTGGCGCATGAGTGCCACCACGGCTCTCCACCACGTGGTGGCCGGGGGAAGCGCCCGACCCGGCGAACTCGTACCCGAATGGAGTACACCCGCTTTCCCGGATCGCGAAGCGCGGTGGGTCAGACTGGCGTTCAACCACTCCGTCGAGGAGGTTCGCCGTGGCTATTTCGATCTCCGTGGTCCTGCTGCTTCTGATTCTGATGGTGGTATTCATGCGCAGCGGCGCACTCCGGGTCTTTCCCGCCCTGGTGTGTGTCCTGCTCGGCTTCCTCCTCGCCAGTACGAGCGTGGCGCCCACCATCACCGATGGCATCAGCGCCACCGCGCGCCTCGTCAGCGGTGTGCGGCCCTGACGCCGTAGCCCGCTCCGGCCGGCCTCGTCGGCCATGGCCACGGGTGTCCAAAGACCGCACACCTCCGGTTCAACTTTCGTCCTACGCGCGGCCGATCTCGACGTCCTCCAGAATGCCGAGGGCGTCCGGGACCAGAATGGCCGCCGAATAGTAGGCGCTCACCAGATACGACGAGACCGCCTGCTCATTGATGCCCATGAAGCGCACATTGAGACTCGGCTGATATTCGTCCGGGATGCCGGTCTGGTGCAGGCCCACCACACCCTGGTTCTCCTCACCGGTCCGCATCGCGAGGATCGAGCTCGTACCGGACTCGGACACCGGGATCTTGTTGCAGGGCAGCAGCGGCACCCCGCGCCAGGAGCGCACCGCCGAGCCCAGGACGTCGATGGATTGCGGGTAGAGGCCGCGGCTGGTGCACTCCCGGCCGAACGCCGCGATCGTGCGCGGATGCGCCAGCAGATACTGGGTCTTGCGGCGCCTCGACAGCAGCTCGTCGAGGTCGTCGGGGGTGGGGGGACCGGTACGGGTGTGAATGCGCTGACCGAGGTCGGCGTTGTGCAGCAGACCGAATTCACGGTTGTTGACGATCTCGTGTTCCTGGCGCTCACGCAGCGCCTCGACGGTCAGCCGCAACTGCTGCTCCAGCTGACTCATCGGCTCGTTGTAGAGGTCGGCCACGCGTGTGTGCACCCGCAGCACGGTCTGCGCGACGCCGAGTTCGTACTCGCGGGGGGAGAGCTCGTAGTCGGCGAAGGTGCCGGGGATGACCGGCTCACCGGAGTGGCCGGAGGTCACCGCGATGTCGGCCTCGCCGCGCTTGTTCTGCGGCCGCTGCGGCCGGGAGGCGAAGCCCGCGATGTGATCGCGCAGTGCCTCCGAGCGGTCGGCGAGCTCCTGGAAGGTCTGCCGGGGCAGCGCCAGCACCGTGCAGCGCGTCACGGCCCGTACGGTGAACGGCCAGGTGCCCTCCGTCTCCAGCGGCACCTTCTCGCCGAAGTAGTCACCGTCGGCCAGCACGCCGAGCACGGTCTCCTCGCCGTACTTGCCCGGGCCCGTTTTGTTGAGCTTGCCGTGGGCGATCAGGACGATCTGATCGGCCGGAGTGCCCGCCTCGACCAGGGTGTCGCCCGCCGCGTACTCGCGCTGGACGAACCCGTCCGCCAGCGCCTCCAGCGCGGCACTGTCCTCGAACCCCCGCAGCAGCGGCAGTTCGCCGAGCTCCGGCGGGATCACCCGTACGTCCGTGCCGGTCGAGATGAACTCGACCCGGCCGTCCCCGACCGAGTAGGTCAGTCGCCGGTTCACCCGGTACGTGCCCGCGGACACCTGGACCCAGGGCAGCACCCGAAGCAGCCACCGGGAGCTGATGCCCTGCATCTGCGGAACGGACTTCGTCGTGGTGGCGAGCTGCCGTGCCGCCGTCGTGCCCAGGCTCAGCTGCGACTCGCCTGTCTGCGTGACCTCTCCGGACTCCACTGACGTGGTCATTACTGGTCATCACCCATCTGTTGCGTCTTCTGGCGCGGAATGTTCTGGCGCTGAACGCGCCGGCTGGTCCGTGGAGTTCGCCGGTCAGTGACCGACTTCGACGTTCTCGAGAATGCCCAGGGCGTCGGGGACGAGGACGGCCGCGGAATAGTAGGCGCTCACCAGGTAGGAGATGATGGCCTGCTCGCTGATGCCCATGAAACGGACGGAGAGGCTCGGCCGGTACTCGTCGGGAATTCCCGTCCGGTGGAGCCCGACGACCCCTTGGGATTCCTCTCCGGTGCGCATCAGGAGAATGGAGCTGGTGCCGTTCTCGGTGACCGGGATCTTGCTGCACGGGAAGATCGGCACACCGCGCCAGGCGGGCATCATGTGGCCGCTCACCGGCACGCTGTCCGGATACACGCCCCGGCGGTTGAACTCGCGGCCGATCGCCGCGATCGCGCGCGGGTGCGCCAGCAGGAAGCCGGGGTCCTTCCATACCGTGGCCAGCAGCTCGTCGAGGTCGTCGGGGGTGGGCGGGCCGGTGCGGGTGTGGATGCGCTGCTTGAGGTCGGCGTTGTGCAGCAGGCCGAACTCGCGGTTGTTGACCAGCTCGTGTTCCTGCCGCTCGCGCAGCGCCTCGATGGTCAGCCGCAACTGCTGCTCGACCTGGTTCATCGGCTCGTTGTAGAGGTCGGCCACACGTGAGTGCACCCGCAGCACGGTCTGCGCGACGCTCAGCCCGTACTCGCGCGGCGAGAGCTCGTAGTCGGCGAAGACGCCAGGCAACGCCGGTTCGCCGCTGTGGCCGGAGGCGACGTCGATGGCCGACTCCCCGTACTCGTTCTGCGGGCGGCCGGAGGCGGTGCGGAAGCCCGCGACATGGGAGCGCAATTCCTCCGAGCGGCCCAGCATGTCCTCGAAGTCGCGGCGGGGCAGCGTCAGCACCGTACAGGCCGTGACGGCCTTGACGGTGAAGTCCCACTCGCCGACCTCGGTCGCCGCCAGGGCCCGGTCGCCGAAGTACCCGCCGTCCGCCAGCACGCCGAGCACGGCCGGCTCGCCGTACTCGCCCTCGTGCTCCTTGTGGACCTTGCCGTGGGCGATCAGGACGACCTGATCGGCCGGCTGTCCGGCCTCCACCAGCACGTCACCGGGCCGGTACTCGTGCTGGGTGAAGCGGCCCGCCAGTTCTTCGAGTACCGCCGGGTCCGAGAAGCCTCGGAGCAGGGGCAGTTCGCCCAGCTCGGCCGGGATGACCCGGACGTCCGCCCCCGTGGAGACGAACTCCACCCGGCCGTCGCCGAGCGTGTGCGTCAGTCGTCGGTTCACCCGGTACGTACCGCCGGGGACATGGACCCACGACAGCAGGCGCAGCAGCCACCGTGAGGTGATTCCCTGCATCTGCGGAACGGTCTTCGTCGTGGTCGCGAGATTCCGTGCGGCCGCCGTGCCCAGGCTCAATGAGCCCGGACCGTGTTGATTGTCGGCGTCGGTGCCGGTCTCCACTGACGTCGTCATATAAGAATTCCCACCCATCCATTGCGGAACAGTCCACTGCGGGACCCCGACGGTTGCTTTCCGCTTGCGCAAGTTCGAAGCTAGCAGCGGGAATTGACGGGCGCAGTCACTCAAATGGGTGGATTGGTCTATGAAGTTAAGTGCGGATAAAAATTCCCACACCGTTCGCGACCGCCCGCTCGGCACCGCCCGAGGGGTGGTTGCGCACCGTGGTCCGTCCGCCGTCGGGGTCGCGGGTCACCAGCGTGCTCGAACCGCCGCCGTCGAGGTTCAACGCGTCGTCGGCGCCGAGCTCCCGCATCAGGTCGGCCAGTTCGGCGACGGTCAGGCCGGTGCGGTAGGCGGATCCGCCGTCCAGGGCCAGGAGGTAGAAGAGGCGGCCGCCGCCGCCCGAGCCCGCCGAGGTCCGCACGGCCGAGTTCGCGTTGTCAAGACCCGCCGGGAGCCGGCCGTCGCGCAGCACCGGGAAGCCGCCGATCGCGAACCGGAGCGCTCCCGGCTCGGTGGGCCTCAGCCGTTCCTCGACGCGGACCGTGTCGCCCACGCGCAGTCTGCGCAGCTCGCGCGCCCCCGCCTCGCGGCCCACCAGGACCGTGGACCCGGACGCGATCGCGCCGCGCCCCGGAGTCGCCGTCGCGGCCGTCACCCGGCCGCGGCGCACGGTGAGTTCGTAGGTGTCCGCCGTGCACGGCGCGCCCCTGTTGGTGTCCGTGCCGCAGGTCGCGCGCAGCCGCGAGGCGGCGCCCCACGCGGCGGTGTAGGCCCCGATGCCGCCGACCGGCAGGGCGTACTGGTTCAGGCCGCGCAGCGGCAGCTTCCTGCCCTCGGCCGTCACCGTGCCCGTCAGGGCGAGCCGGTCCAGCCGGGCCGTGCGGTCCGTACCCACGCCGATGACGTCCCGGGTCGTGGCGCCCCTCGGCAGGGCCGGTCCGAAGCGCTGGCCGTCGGGCACCGCCGCGCCGAGCCCGCGGCCGCTCGCGATGGACGGTCCCACCGGGGCGCCCGTGGCCTCCACGCCCGGGTGCTGGGTCTCCGTGATGTTGAAGAAGTCGCCGTTGATACCGCCCACCGCGCCCTGCCGGTCGACCATCCGCGACACCGTCGACCGCGCGGCGACCGCACCCGGGGACAACAGGTCCAGGGAGACACCGGGCGCTCCCAGGTCGGCGGTGAGAAGATGCCCGTACGCGGGCCCGTGCGCGGCCGCCAGCGAGAACTCCTGGTACGTCACTCCGGGCGCCACCGGTGCAGGGGCGCCGACGCGCAGCGCGGGCCGCGCTCCGGTCTCCGCCCACGCGGTACCCCCGCCGACCAGCGAGGTCCATGCCACCAGAACCGTCAGTACCGCGCGCACGCGGCTGCTACGTCTCACCACAGCCTCCCCAGAGGTCGCGTCAACTCTTGCATGGCGCAAGAGGGTTCACCATTCCCCGAAAGAACGACAGGGAATGCGCCGAGGTCGACGTGGGCAACTCTTGGCGCATCCCTCCCCACCGGCCCACCGTGCCCGGATACTCACGGGCACCGGCCCTCACGATCCCGCCGGCCGCCGCACCCGACGCCCACCGACCCGGGAGAGACGCCATGAACCCTCGTACGCGCCGCGCAGCCCTCGTCACGCTCGGAGCCGCACTCGCCGGGGCGTTCACGGGCCCCGCCCTCGCCGCTCCGGTGCGTGCGCGGGAGCAGGGGCAGGACGTGACCCGCACGGTGCCGTTGCGCCGGGCGCACGCGCACAACGACTACGAGCACGCGCACCCGCTCGCCGACGCGCTCTCCCACGGCTTCGGCAGCGTGGAGGCCGACATCTGGCTGGTGGGCGGCCAACTGCTGGTCGGCCACGACGCGTCCGGCCTCGACCCCTCCCGCACCCTCGAATCCCTCTACCTCGACCCGCTGCTGAGCCGTGTGAGAGCCGGCCGCGGCCGTGTCTACCCGGGCTACGACCTCTCCCTGCAACTCCTCGTCGACATCAAGTCCGCGGGCGACCCGACCTACCGCGCTCTCTCGCGCCGCCTGCGGCGCTACCACTCGATGCTCAGCTTCTGTGCCGACGGCAGGGTCCACCGCGGCGCCGTCACCGCGGTCGTCTCCGGTGATCGTGGCGCGCGGACCCCCATGGCGGCGGAGCGGGTGCGGCGTGCCTTCTACGACGGCCGTCTCGGCGATCTCGGGACCGGTGTCCCGGCCTCGTTCGCCCCTCTCGTGAGCGACAACTGGACCGCGCTCTTCACCTGGCAGGGCGTCGGGCCGATGCCTGCGCGGGAGCGGGCCGAGCTGCTGAGGATCGTGTCCACCGCGCACGCCGAGCACCGGCGGTTGCGTTTCTGGGCCACGCCCGACCGGCCCGGCCCGGCGCGCGAGGCGCTCTGGCGGGAACTCCTGGCCGCGGGGGTGGACCACCTCAACACCGACGACCTGGCGGGGCTCGAGGCGTTCCTCCGCGAGGCTGGTGACTGAGCGCTCCGTGGGCGGTGGGATGGACACCGGCAAATCGTATGATTATGGGATCAGTGGACCGGAGGGGCACGCCGTGGAACCGCCGTGATGTCGCCCGCTCGGTGGCATGGTGTCAGGGCCCGCGGCCCGCTGGAATGTCGCGGTCCCACGGGGAAGATGTAGCGATACCGTCATCGTGCGGTGGGGGAGGTGCGTACGCGGGGACGCTGAACGCATGGCCACCCCACCCGGACCGCCGTACGGCCCGCCCGCGGGCCCTCCGCCCCCGTCGCCGCCCCCGCCTCCGGGCGGATTCGGTCCCAGTGGGCCGCCCTGGGGCCCGGAACCGCCCCCTCATGGTGACGGGGGCGGGCGGCGGCTCGCCATCGTGATCACCGTGCTCGTGGCCGTCGCGGCGCTGGCGCTGGGAGCGGTGCTGATCATCGGGGCCGGGGATGACGACAAGCGGAAGGGGCCCGGCGGGGACACGCCGAGCGGGTCGTCGCCGTCCTTCAGCCTGCCCAGCGGGCTTCCGTCGAATCTCCCGACGAGCCTGCCGAGCCGGCTGCCGACGCGTCTGCCGACAGCTCTTCCCAGCGGTCTGCCGACCCGCCTGCCCAGTGGCTTCCCCACCAGCCTGCCCAGCGGCTTTCCGACGAACCTGTTCCCGGCGCCCGCCGAGGACAAGCCCGTCCTGGCGGCGGAGGGCCCGGGTCACTGAGCCGGTACGGCCTGGATGTCGAGCTCGATCCTGATGGTCGCGCCGATCATGGCGATCCCGCGCTGGAGCATGGAGCGCCAGTTGAGGGTGAAGTCCTCGCGGTGCAGCTCGGTGGAGGCCGAGCAGGCGGTGCGGGTCTCGCCCGTGACGCCGGTGCCGATGCCGAGGTAGCGGGTGTCGAGGGAGACGTTCCGGCTGACACCGTGCAGGTCGAGCACGCCCTGGACGGCCCACCGCGAGCCACCTCGGTGTGTGAAGCGCTCACTGGTGAACTGCATGTGGGGGAACCGGGCGACGTTCAGGAACTCCGCCGAGCGCAGGTGTTCGTCGCGCTGGGCGACGCCGGTGTCGATGCTGGAGGTGTCGATCACCACGTCGAGGCGCGAGTCCTCCATCCGGTCGCCGATCCACAGTGTGCCCTCGAACCGGTTGAACCGGCCGTGGACCTCGGCGAGCCCGATGTGCCGGGCGATGAAGCGCACGGCCGTGTGGTCCGGGTCGATGCGCCAGGGCCCCGGTGCGGGCAGGGAGGGCGCCGGCGCCGGTTCCATGGCCATCGGGTCCAGGGCGGTGCGTATCCCGTCCGTGGACTCGAACGTGCGGCGTACGGGCGTGAAGCCCTCGGCCGTCACGGCGACGCTGTACTGGCCGGGCGCCACGGTCGCCGCGAAGCGGCCGTGGGGGTCGGTCTGTCCATGGACGACTTCCTGGCCGTTGGTGTCCCGCACGGACACCTCCGCTCTGTGCAGAGGTAGCCGCACGGGATCGAGCACGACACAGTCCAGGGCCCCCGCCCCGTACGGGATCGGTGCGGTCTCCCGGTGCGGGGAACGCTTGTGACGGCGCAGCAGGGCGAAAGTCATCCCAAAGGGCCTTTCCGTGATCAGAGGTGCTGAAGTAAAAGATCACCACATTCTGATACTGATAGGCAAAACGACCCCCACAGACCATGAAAGCAGCGTATGGGTGCTTTACGGCTTTCGATTCACTCCGGTTGTCCCGGGTCCTCCGCGAGCAGACCGGCGAGCGCCGCCGCCGGATCGTCCTCTCCTGGACCGGCGGGCCACCACTGGCCGCCCTGCTTGCGATAGGGCCACCAGCGGCCGTCACGTCCGTAGCGCAGCTGTGCGCCGGTCCCGAGCGCCGTCCACCGGTTGCGGGTGACCCGCAGGCCCGGCGCGCGCTCCTCCTCCCAGGCGGCGGCCAACTGGGCCCGCGCGCGGGCCAGGGCCGCCGGCTCCGGGGTCCACTCCTCCTCCAGCACGGCCAGCGCGGCGGGGCCGCCCTGGGCCCAGGCCCGTACCGCCCGGTCGAGCCCGCCGCGTTCACGGC
>NZ_JAGGOL010000189.1:20920-21222 GCF_018614525.1 Streptomyces sp. ISL-11 | reverse complement strand
GGTCGAGCCCCGTCACGCGGTCACCGCCTCGCGCCCGGGCGCGGGCGAACGCGCCCTCCAGGGCGGCCGCGGCCGGCGGCGACCAGGCGGGCGCCCGGCTGCCACGGAAGGCCGGCAGGGCTCCGGTCTCCTCCAGGGCGCCGCTCCAGAGCAGCCCGTAGCCGATGGTGCGCTGGACGAGATAGCCGAGCAGCCGTACGACCCGGCCCGTACCGTCACCGTCCAGGACCCGGCATGCCTCCGGGTCGGCTTCGAGGAGCGTGTGCAGCAGGTGGGCGGTGTCGATCTGCCGGTCGCCGTCG
>NZ_JAGGOL010000189.1:0-20889 GCF_018614525.1 Streptomyces sp. ISL-11 | reverse complement strand
CGCCCGGTCATCCCCGGCGGGAAGCATTCCCGTCTCCCACCGCGGTTGGGCACGGACGACTCCGCCCTCATCCTTGAGGAGGATGAGGGCGGATATGTCCCGGGCGTGCCGAACGGGCGGCCGAAGCCTGACCGAGAGGACTCAGCGCTCGTCGGCGAGGATCAGATACAGCTTCTTGCGCGACTCGTTGATGACGTCCAGCGCCTTCTTGCGCTGCTCCTCGCTGCCGGTCTTCCAGACCTGCCCGAGGGCTTCCATCAGCCCGAATCCCGCCTGCCGGATCTCCTGCGCCGACTCCCAGTCGACACCGCGGCCGACTTCCTGCCAGGGCGTCCCCGGTCCGGCGTCGGCCTCGGCGCGGCCCGTATCGGTGAGCGTGAACAGCTTCTTGCCGCCCTCGCTCTCGCTCACGATCAGGCCCTCGTCCTCCATCATCTGGAGCGTGGGATAGACCGAGCCGGGGCTGGGCTTCCAGGCTCCGCCACTGCGCTCGGCGATCTCCTGGATCATCTCGTAGCCGTGCATCGGCCGGTCCTTCAGCAGCGCCAGGATCGACGCGCGGACGTCGCCGCGCCGCGCCCTGCCGCCCGGACCGCCGCGCCCGCGGCCCCACGGTCCGCCGAACCCCGGCCCGAAGGGCCCGAAGGCGGCACGCCGCTCCTCGAACTCGCCCGGCCCCCGACGACCGGGCCCACGGTGCTCGTGTCCGTGCGAGCGGTGTTCATGTCCGTATGAACGCCACATGACATTCCTCCCATCGTTGATCGGTCTTGACCAGTCGCGACACTTCAACGATATATCGGAACCGATCGCATGACAATGCCCGCACCGGCTCCCTTCCGACCTGCCAGCGAAGGTCGCTGAACTCACCGAAGCTGGACCGGCCTGGCTTCGTCTCGGCGAACCTTCGCGCCTCAGCGCGAGCGTCGCGCGCCCAGGGCGTGTCTCGAAGTCAGCTGCCCTACTGCGCGACCTACGGCCCTCGCCGACTGGCGGCCCGGCGAGGGCCTGAAATCGCTTCGCCGCTGTTCGCCTCGCCCGGTACGGTCGCGGAAGTGTTCACTGCGGGGAGCCCATGAGATCCGCGTGCGGCCACCCCGGCAGTTCCCCCGCTGAGAGTAGGTTTCATCAATGGCATGCCGTATCAGTGAGCTCGTGCTCAAATGCCACGACCCCGAGGCGCTGGCGCGGTTCTGGTGCGAGGTCCTGGACTTCGTGGTGCTCGATCGTGAGGAGGAGGGCTGCATCGAGATAGGGCCGCGCGAAGGGTTCGGCGGCCCGCAGCCGACGATCTTCCTCATCCGCAACGACGAGCCGAAGAACGGGCATGCCCGGCTGCACATCGACGTCAACGCCACCGACCGCGATCAGGACGCCGAGCTCGAACGCCTCCTCGCCGCCGGGGCCGAACTCGTCGACATCGGTCAGCCCGCGGAGGCGTCCTGGCACGTTCTCGCCGATCCCGAAGGCAATGAGTTCTGCCTGCTCAAGCGCCGCCTCGACCCACTGTGACCCCTCGTCGGCAACGCGGGCCGCGCCCGGGCCCCCACCAGGGGGCCGGCCCGCGTCAGTGGGGCCCGCGTCGGTCGCGGCTCAGGCGCCGTCCCCGGGGAAGGCGTCGAGCAGGTGCAGCCGGGCGCCCTTGGCGGTGACGCTGCCGCAGAGGACGCGGGCGCCGCCGGCCCGGTAGTCCGGCCGGAGCCGGAACCGGTCCGAGCAGAGTTCATGCCCGCACAGCCCGAATCAGCGGCCCGACGCCGAACCAGATCGTTCAAGCCGGGACACCCGCTCGATTCGGTTCCACTTCCCAAGGATTGGCCCTGTCCCGCTGCGCCGATGGCCCCGTACGGTCCCGCCATGCGGATACGAATCGTCGACGCCTTCACCAAACGCCCGTTCGCCGGCAACCCGGCGGGGGTCCTTCTCCTCGACTCCGGCCACTTCCCGGACGACGACCGGCTCCAGCGGATCGCCACCGAGGTCAACCTCTCCGAGACCGCCTTCGCACACCCCCTGCCCGAGGGCGGCGAGGCCGACTGGGCCCTGCGCTGGTTCACCCCCGCGACCGAGGTCGACATGTGCGGCCACGCCACGCTGGCCACCGCGCACGTCCTGCACACCACGGGCACCGCCACCGGCACCGTGCGCTTCACCGCGCGCTGCGGAATCCTCACCGCGACCGCCCACCCGGACGGCTCGATCACGCTCGACTTCCCGACCGCGCCGCTCACCCCGGTCGCCGCCCCGGAGGGGGTCGCCGCCGCGCTCGGCGCCGCACCGCTCACCACCCATGACACCGGGCCGCACATCGGCGACCTCCTCATCGAACTCGCCGACGAGAAGACCGTCCGGTCCCTGGCCCCCGACATCGCGGCACTCGCCCGGCACTCCCACCGCGGCATCATCGCCACCGCCGCCGCCGAGGACCCGGCCGGCGGCTACGACTACGTCTCGCGCTGCTTCTTCCCCAACGTCGGCATCGACGAGGACCCCGTGACCGGCAGCGCGCACACCGCCCTGGCCCCCTTCTGGTCCGCCCGCCTGGGCCGTGACGACCTGACGGGGCTCCAGGCGTCCGCGCGCACCGGGCTCGTACGCACCGCGCTGCGCGGCGACCGCACGCTGCTGACCGGCGACGCCGTCACCGTCATCGACGGCGAACTGCTCGCCTGACCGCTGGGGGGCGGGTCAGGCCGTGGGCAGCCAGCCCACCTTGCCCGCGAGCAGGGCATAGCCGACGAACGCGACGACGTCTATCAGCGCGTGCGCGGCGACCAGCGGTCCCACCCGCCCCCACCGCCGGTAGAGCAGCACGAACACCACGCCCATCACCATGTTGCCGACGAGCCCGCCGATCCCCTGGTACAGGTGGTACGAACCGCGCAGCGCGGCGCTCGCCACCAGCGCGGCCGCCGGTGTCCAGCCCAGCTGCCCGAGCCTGCGCAGCAGATAGCCGACGACCACGACCTCCTCCAGGACCGCGTTCTGCACGGCGGAGGCGATCAGGACCGGGATCTTCCACCACACCTCGGGCAGCGACTCCGGCACCACGGTCAGGTTGAACCCGGCCGCCCGTACCCCGAGGTAGAAGAGCAGCCCGGTGCCGCCGATGGCCGCCGCGAGCGCCGTGCCGCGGCCGAGGTCGAAGACGGGGCGGGTGCGGTCCAGGCCGATGAGCCGCAGGCCGCCCTCGCCGCGGCTCTCCCGCAGCAGCAGGTGGGCGACGAGGAACACCGGCACCAGCGCGGTCGCGATGCCGAAGACCTGCCAGGAGAGGTCCAG
This sequence comes from Streptomyces sp. ISL-11, assembly GCF_018614525.1. GTDB lineage: Bacteria > Actinomycetota > Actinomycetes > Streptomycetales > Streptomycetaceae > Streptomyces. The sequence goes on along the minus strand of NZ_JAGGOL010000189.1, from coordinate 17,607 downwards.
CCACGGCCGCCCGGGGGCGTGCGAGGCGTTGAGGTGGGCGGCCTGGTCCTTGAGGCCGCCGGGCCTGGTGGCCGCGCCGACGAAGCTGATCAGCGCGGAGACCGCGCTGGCACCCAGCGACAGCGCCAGGACGAGCAGCGTCTCGCCGCCCAGCACGCGCCGCCGGAACCTCTCGGCCGCCGGCGCGCCGGAAGGGGCGTCCGGCAGGGTCCCGTCCTCGCCCCGCGCGTTCTGCCGCACAACCGCCTCCACTGTCCCTGCCGCCCACCACGGCCGGCCGTCGTCACAGCTTGCCCGACGGCTCCCCGGTGGTGCGGCAGGGGGTGGACGGCGGTGTCAGTCGCCGAGGCCGGCCGGCCAGGTGTGCACCGGCTCCCCGGTGCGCATCAGCTCGCAGTAGCGGCGCGTGGTGGCGGCCAGCGCCTTCTCCCGGTCCAGCCCCCGGTCCCGGGCCAGGTGGTACGTGGCGGCCTGCCAGGAGGCGCCGTTGACGCGGCCACGACAGCGACCCTCGATCACTCCGAGATAGCGGTCGCGGTCGGCGGGTTCGACGCCCCACGCGTCGAGCCCCGCGGCCGCCAGCGGCAGCAGCTCCTCCCGTACGAGCCGGACGGCCGGCACCCGGACCAGCGCGCCGTTGCGGCCCGCCTTCGGCCAGCGCAGCCAGGCGTCGATGCCGTGCCGGCAGGCGGTGTCGAAGTTCTCCGCCGCGACGGAGAACGGCAGCCGGGTCCACACCGGGCGCGCCTCCTCGGCGAGCGCCCTGACCAGCCCGTAGTAGAACGCGGCGTTGGCGATGACGTCGGTGACGGTGGGCCCGGCGGGCAGCACGCGGTTCTCGACCCGCAGATGCGGGACGCCGTCGGCGACGGCGTAGACGGGCCGGTTCCAGCGGTAGACGGTGCCGTTGTGAAGAGTGAGCTCGTGCAGCCGCGGCACACCGCCCTCCTCCAGGACCTTCATCGGCTCCTCGTCGTCGGAGATCGGCAGCAGGGGCGGGAAGAAGCGGAGGTTCTCCTCGAACAAATCGTATGCGGAATCGATCCAGCACTCCCCGAACCAGGTGCGCGGCCGGACGCCCTGTGCCTTGAGCTCGAGCGGGCGCGTGTCGGTGGACTGGACGAAGAGCGGTGGCCGCGACTCGCGCCACAGCTCCCGGCCGAAGAGGAAGGGCGAGTTGGCGCCGACGGCGATCTGCGCCGCCGCGACGGCCTGCGCGGCGTTCCACACGGCCGCGAAGCGCCCCGGTGTGACCTGGAGGTGCAACTGGACGGACGTACAAGCCGCTTCCGGCGCGATCGACGCCGCAGTGCTGGTCAGCCGCTCGACACCCTCGATATCGATCGTGAAATGCTCGCCCCGCGCGGCCACGATCTGGTCGTTGAGCAGCCGGTAGCGGTCGGCCTCGGAGAGATTCGCGGAGACGAGATGGCGGTCCCGGAGCGTCGGCAGAATACCGATCATCACAATCCCGGAATCGACCTCCATGGCCTTGCGATCGGCATAGGACAAACCGGTGCGCAGCTCTTCGGCGAGCTGGTCGAGCACGCGCCCGGAGAGCCGGTGCGGAACAATGTTCACCTCAAGGTTGAAACGTCCGAGTTCGGTCTGGAAATCCCCGCTCGCGATACGGTTCAGCACTTCCGCGTTCACCATGCTCGGCATGCCGTCGGAGCCCGCGAGATTCAGCTCGATCTCCAGGCCCATGAGATTCCTGGGGCGGTCGAATCGCTTCTCCGCCAGCAGCCTCGCCAACACGTCCAGGCACTGCCGGAGCTTGTCCCGGTGGTGCTGCCGGTCGGCGAGAGCGAACCTCTCGGCCACGACCTTCTCACCCATCGCGGCGTCCTTCCTCGCACGGGTCGCCCGTAGCGCCGGCCGCCCGGGTCACGGTCGATGATGCCCAGCCAATGTGATCGATAGCGCCCCGCCGCGGCCGCTTACCCAGTACGCTCGCCGGTACGCATCACCAGGCACATTCCGTCGGCATGGCACAAAGCTCCGTTTTCACGCGGACGCTGGTGATAAACACCGACGAGATCCGGCCTACCCTGCCTGGTGAACAATGCGAGGTGGCGTGCGCGATTCTGGCACAGAATCACCGAAATCACCCCGGGGTGGCCTACCGGATTTCCTCTTGCGGGAAATACGCGCGACGGCTAGCCGAAACACCATGTGAACATGTGTCGTATAAACTTCGGAGACGAGGCAGAGAGCAGGCGCCCCGGCCCCGGCAGTCGGTACGGTCCCGGCCCCCCTCTGACCCCGCACGCTGACAGCGTCGTCCGCACCTGCCCAGCACAACGTGTCTCCGAAGTGAGAGGCGACCCACCATGCCGCTGCATGTTCCCCCTGCCCCCGCGCCTGCCCTGCGCAGTGTCGTCACCGCCCTCGGCTCCCCCACCGCCGTCCGCGAGGCGCGCACCCCGTCCCTGAAGTCCGCGCAGGGTCCCCTCAGCCCCGAACTCCCCCTGCCCGTGCACGTCCTGGAGCAGGCCACCCATCGCGGCGGCACCCCGCGCACCCGGCTCACCGGCTGGCGTTTCCAGATCCGCGGGGCGGGGCGCACGGTGGCCGCGGCCGAGACGGCGCCGACGGCGGACGGCTGGGGCTTCTCCCATTTCTTCGAGGGTCCCTACCTGGGCTCCACCGAACGCGCGCTGCGGCAGGCCGAGGCACTGACGACGCCCTACCAGCCCCGGCTGTTGTCGGTACCGGAGCTCTACATGCTCACCCTCTGGCTCCACGGCGACATCGCCGCCGACGCCGGGTCCGGGCTGCCGGCCCCGGGCGACCTGCTGGTGCCGCTCGCCCCGGCGCCGCCGGGCATCGCCGCGCACCGCCCGCACCGCTTCGCCGAGCTGCTGCCCGTCCTCACCCTCCGGCTCGCCCCGCCACCCCTGCTCAAGACGCCCGCCTGAGGGCACCCTCCGGAGCCCGTACGCGCCCCGCGGCCCAGCCCACGCCACGGGGCGCACACCTGTGCCCATCCCGCAGGACTAGCCCCGTCCGGCCATGCCTAACCACCCGAAGGGGCAGTGTGGTTGGTGGCAACCGCCCGCACGGGTGACGCGTCCTCATCCTGTGAGGAGCGCTGCCGGGAAATCCCTGCGGAATCTCGCCCGTAGGGCAACACTGGTATCGACCAACCGATTCATCAACGGGGGGCGGCATGACCACCGCATCGAGCCGCACGACAGCCACCACATCGCAGCGAAAGAACTCTTCCATGTGTCAGCACCAGCCCACGTGCCCATCAGCCGACTCAGCCGACCGGGAAGCCGCGCACCTCGTGGCTCACCACCCGGAGCAGGGCTGGAGCCTGCTGTGCAACGGCGTCCTCTGCTTCGAGGACACCGGTGAGCTGCTGCCGGACGGCAAGATCATCGCGCCGCACCGGCCGCTCGAAACGGGCCATGTGGTGACCGCTGCCTGAGCTCGCATCTCGCACACCGCACGACCGGAACCACCAGCACGACGCACCACGGCACAGCACCACAGCACCAGGCACATCAAGGGGCCGGCCCGGCGCACTCGCCGAACCGGCCCCGACTCGATCAGTAGGGCTCTCCGAGCCCCGGTATCAGCCCTCGTACTCGTCCATCGGCGGGCAGGAGCAGACGAGGTTGCGGTCACCGTAGGCACCGTCGACCCGACGCACCGGCGGCCAGTACTTGTCGGCGGCGGACACCCCGGCCGGGAAGGCGGCCTCGTCACGGGTGTACGGGTGGTCCCAGGCACCGGTCACCGAAGCGGCGGTGTGCGGGGCGTTCCGCAGCGGGTTGTCGTCCTTGTCCCACTCGCCGGAGCCGACCTTCTCGATCTCGGCGCGGATGGCGGCCATCGCATCGCAGAAACGATCCAGCTCGGTGAGGTCCTCGCTCTCCGTCGGCTCGATCATCAGCGTCCCGGCGACCGGGAACGACATGGTCGGCGCGTGGAAGCCGTAGTCGATCAGCCGCTTGGCGACGTCGTCGACGCTGACGCCGGTCGCCTTGGTGAGCGGCCGCAGGTCGATGATGCACTCGTGCGCGACCAGGCCGTTCGGGCCGGTGTAGAGCACCGGGTAGTGCGGCTCCAGGCGCTTGGCGATGTAGTTGGCGCCGAGCACCGCGACCTGGGTGGCGCGCTTGAGGCCCTCGCCGCCCATGAGCCGGATGTACGCCCAGGAGATCGGCAGGATGCCCGCGGAGCCCCACGGGGCGGCCGAGATGGGGCCGACGCCGGTCGCCGGTCCCGCGGTCGGCTGCAGCGGGTGGTTGGGCAGGTAGGGCGCCAGGTGGGCGCGGACGCCGACCGGGCCGACGCCCGGACCGCCGCCGCCGTGCGGGATGCAGAAGGTCTTGTGCAGGTTCAGGTGCGAGACGTCGCCACCGAACTCGCCCGGCTCGGCCACGCCGACCAGGGCGTTGAGGTTGGCCCCGTCGACGTACACCTGGCCGCCCGCCTCGTGCACGAGCGCGCAGATGTCGCTGATGTGCTCCTCGAACACACCGTGCGTGGAGGGGTAGGTGACCATCAGCACGGACAGCTCGTCGCGGTACTGCTCGATCTTCGCGCGCAGGTCGTCGGCGTCCACCTCGCCGTCCTCGCCGGTCCTGACGACGACGACCTTCATGCCCGCCATCACGGCGCTGGCGGCGTTGGTGCCGTGTGCGGAGGACGGGATGAGACAGACGGTGCGCTGCTCGTCGCCGTTGGCGCGGTGGTAGGCGCGGACGGCCAGCAGGCCCGCGAGCTCGCCCTGGGAGCCGGCGTTCGGCTGGATGGAGACCTTGTCGTAGCCGGTGATCTCGGCGAGCCGCTCCTCCAGCTCCGTGATGAGCGTGAGGTACCCGGCGGCCTGCCCGACCGGCGCGAAGGGGTGCAGCGCGCCGAACTCCGGCCAGGTGACCGGCTCCATCTCGGTGGTGGCGTTGAGCTTCATCGTGCACGAGCCCAGCGGGATCATGCCGCGGTCCAGGGCGTAGTCCCGGTCGGCGAGGCGGCGCAGGTAGCGCAGCATCGCGGTCTCGGAGCGGTGCTGGTGGAAGACCGGGTGCGTGAGGTACTCGTCGGTGCGCAGGAGGCCCTCGGGGAGCGCGTCGGCCGCGGTGGCGTCGAGCGCCTCGATGTCGGCCTCCACCCCGAAGGCGGACCACACGGCGGTCAGCTGGACGCGGGTGGTGGTCTCGTCGCAGGCGATGCCGACCCGGTCGGCGTCGGCCAGGCGCAGGTTGACGCCGTGCTCACGAGCCGCCGCGACGACCTCGGCCGCCCGGCCGGGGACGTGCGCGGTCAGGGTGTCGAAGTACGCGTCGTGCGCGACCTCGACGCCGCCGCCCCGCAGCCCCTCCGCGAGCAGCGTGGCGTAACGGTGCGTACGGCGCGCGATGGCCGCGAGGCCGTCCGGGCCGTGGTAGACCGCGTACATCCCCGCCATGACGGCGAGGAGCACCTGCGCGGTGCAGATGTTGCTGGTGGCCTTCTCGCGGCGGATGTGCTGCTCGCGGGTCTGCAGGGCGAGCCGGTAGGCCTTGTCGCCGTCCGCGTCGACGGAGACGCCGACGAGGCGGCCGGGCAGGCTGCGCGCGAACTTCTCGCGTACGGCCATGAATCCGGCGTGCGGTCCGCCGAAGCCCATGGGGACGCCGAAGCGCTGGGTGGTGCCGACGGCGATGTCCGCGCCGAGCTCGCCGGGCGAGGTGAGCAGCGTCAGGGCGAGCAGGTCGGCGGCGACGGTGACGATCGCGCCGAGCTCGTGGGCGCGCTCGATGACCGGGCGCGGGTCGCGCACGGCACCGGAGGCGCCGGGGTACTGGAGCAGGACGCCGAAGACGCCGCGCTCCGCGATGTCGTCCGGGATGCCGGCGGCGAGGTCGGCGACGACGACCTCGACGCCGGTCGGCTCGGCGCGGGTCTCGATCACGGCGACGGTCTGCGGCAGGGTGTCGGCGTCGACGAGGAAGACACCGTTCTTGACCTTGCCGACGCGGCGGGAGAGCGCCATGGCCTCGGCGGCGGCGGTGCCCTCGTCGAGCAGGGAGGCTCCGGAGGTGGGCAGGCCGGTGAGGTCGGCGACCACGGTCTGGAAGTTCAGCAGCGCTTCCAGGCGGCCCTGGGAGATCTCCGGCTGGTAGGGCGTGTACGCCGTGTACCAGGCGGGGTTCTCCATGACGTTGCGCAGGATCACCGGCGGGGTGAAGGTGCCGTAGTAGCCGAGGCCGATCATCGGTGCGAGCACCTGATTGCGGTCGGCGAGGTCGCGCAGCTCGGCCAGGACCTCGGCCTCGCTGCGGGCCGCGGGCAGGTCCAGGGCCTCGGTGCTCTTGATCACGTCCGGCACGGCGGCGGCGGTGAGTTCGTCGAGAGAGCCGAACCCGACCTGGGCGAGCATCTTGGCCTGGGCCTCGCCGTCGGGGCCTATGTGACGCTGTTCGAAGGGCGTGCCCCGCTCCAGGTCGGAAAGGGAGATGCGGTGGGCTGTCATCTGCGGAGGCCTCCTGGTCGTTGCGACCTGCGAGGGGTACCACGGCGCGGGTACCCGGACGGCCTCCCCCTCTGTCATCTCAACCTGAGAGCTTCACCGGACCGCCTCGCGGGATCCGGCTTTCACCGTCGGTGAGGAGGGGCTTCGGCGCTGTGCCTGACCTGGGCCCGCCCTGCTTTCCAGAGTGACCTCGTCCGTGCGGTACGTGTGCCTGAGAGATTCCGGGGAGGATTTGCTCCTTCGGCGCCCCCTCCGAAGCCGGTGAACGGCTTTTGGGGGACTCTCCCGCACAGGGTCTGCGGCCATTCGCCAGCCTACCAGCGCGGGTGGGGCCGGATCCCTCGAGTGGCCGGTTCCCGCTTTGTGGCTTTTCGTTGGTGGCGAGGGCTCCTCGGAGCCCCGCCGAGGGGCTCGGGGCCGGCGAGAACCATGGGAGGAACGGTGCAGAGTGATATCGATCCGCGAAGCCTCATCGGCCGCAAGGCGTTCGATCTCAAGGGCGCGAAGATCGGCACCGTGGACGAGGTGTACCTCGACGACGCGACCGGTGAACCGGAATGGGCGGCCGTGCGCACGGGCCTCTTCGGCCGCGACGCCTTCGTGCCCCTGGAACCGAGCCGGGTCGTGGACGACGCCCTGCACGTTCCCTACGTGCGCGCCCTGATCAGGGACGCCCCGGACTTCGGGGTCGGCCGTCACCTCTCCCCGGAACAGGAGCTCCAGCTCTACCACCACTACGGCCTCGCCCTCCCCGCCCCGGACCCCCCGCCGCCCGCCGGCTCCCCCGCCGACGAGGGGCTCGGCACGGTCAACGGCTCCGGCGGCTGACCGGCGGGCTCCGGAGCGCCGGCCTCCCGTACGAGCGGCAGCGGCTCGCCCGGTTCGAGCGCCGGGTCGTCGACGGCGAAGGTCCGCACCCGGCCGGGCGCCGACCAGGGCTGCTCGAACCGGACCGTGACCCGCCCTACGCCGCTGCCCTGGATCCATCCGGCTCCGTACTCGGCGTGCCGCACGTCCAGCCCCGGCAGCCAGCGCCTGGGCTGCGGCACGGGGCCCTCCGCCTGCTCCGGCTCCCCCGGGCCGATGTCGTCGGGCGCTGCCTCCGCCACGGCCGCGGCGGCCTCGCTCGCGGCTTGGGCGAAGAGGTCCTCCTGGGTGTAGTCGGCCAGGCCCGTCACGCCGACGCCCAGCAGCCGCACGCCCGCCGTGGTGTCCACGCCGTCGAGCAGCCGCCCGGCCGCCTCCCTGACCACCGTGGGGTCGTCGGTCGGCCCGCGCAGCGTCTCCGAGCGCGTCAGCGTCGAGAAGTCGTAGCGCCGCACCTTGATCACGACCGTGCGCCCCGACCGGCCCGCCGCGCGCAGCCGCTGTACGCACCGGTCGGCGAGGCGCGCGAGCTCCAGCTGGACGCGGGTCCGGTCGGTCACGTCCTCCTCGAAGGTGTCCTCCACCGACACCGACTTGGCGTCCCGCTCGGCCACGACGGGCCGGTCGTCGTGCCCGGTGGCCAGGGCGTACAGGCCGGAGCCGTGGGCCTTGCCCAGAAGCCGCACCAGCTCGGCCTCCCCCGCCTCGCCGGTCTCGGCGACGGTCGTGATCCCGGCCCGGCGCAGCGTCTCCGCGGTGGCGGGGCCGACGCCCGGGACGACGCGCACGGACATGGGGCCCAGCAGGCGGAGCTCGGTGCCGGACTCGATGAGGAGGAGGCCGTCGGGCTTGGCCTGCTCGGAGGCGATCTTGGCGAGCATCTTGGAGCCGGCGAGCCCCACCGAACCGCTCAGCCCCGTGACCGCCAGGATGTCCCGGCGCAGCCGCTCCCCGACGGCCCGGACGGCCGCCGCCGAGGGCTCGACGCCGCCCGCTTCGAGATCGACGAACGCCTCGTCGAGGCTGAGCGGCTCCACCAACGGCGACAGGGCCCCCAGCAGTTCCATGACCGCCTCGCTGACCTGGCGGTAGAGGGTGAACCGGGGGGTGAGGTAGGCGGCGTTGGGGCACAGCCGGCGCGCCTGGGCGGTGGCCATGGCCGAGTGGACGCCGAAGACCCGCGCCTCGTACGAGGCCGTGGCCACCACGCCGCGTGGCCCGATGCCGCCGACCACCACGGGCTTTCCGCGCAGGCTGGGCTTGGCCGCCTGCTCCGCCGAGGCGTAGAAGGCGTCCATGTCCAGATGCAGGATGGTCGGTGCGGCTCTCACACCCCCGATGCTCCCGCACACCACTGACAATCGCTCTGATGTGCCACCGGCACGCCGTAAGCGCGCCGGTCGGCACGCCCCGGAGGGCCTCAGACCGCTCTGTTGCGGCGCCGCGCCAGCTCGTCGGCGGGGTTGTGGCCGATGAGCGTCTCGCCCGTGTCCACGCGCTCGCCGTGCAGCTGGGACAGTGCGCTCTCCACATCGCGCCACACGACGCCCACAGCGATGCCGAAGACCCCCTGGCCGCCCTGGAGGAGGTCGACGACCTCGTCCGGTGAGGTGCACTCGTAGACCGTCGCGCCGTCGCTCATCAGCGTCATCTGCGGCAGGTCGCCCATGCCGCGCGAGCGCAGGTGCTGGACGGCGGTCCGGATGTTCTGAAGGGAGACGCCGGTGTCCAGCAGCCGTTTCACGATCTTGAGAACGACGACGTCCCGAAAGCTGTACAGCCGCTGCGTGCCCGTGCCGTGAGCCGGCCGGACCGTCGGCTCCACCAGACCCGTGCGGGCCCAGTAGTCGAGCTGGCGATAAGTGATGCCGGCCGCGGCGCACGCCGTCGGCCCGCGGTATCCGATCCTGTCGGTCTCCGGCCCCTGCGGCGTCGTGCCCGCTGCCGGGATCGCGTGACGGGAGGGCTGTTCGACCGTCCCCCCGTACAGCGGAAACGGACTGCCGACCGCCGTACCGTCGCCCATGCTTCTCACGCCGACCTCCGTCCTTGACCTGCCTTCTCGACGGTAGGCAGTCACCAGGGGTGCGTCAACGATCGCCACACTCGGCACGCCGAGTGATAATCACCCAGAGAGTGGTTTTGCGTACCTCAGCGCCGGGAAGGGCTACTCGAATGCGCTCCGGCCGCCGCTTCCGCGTGGTCGGCGCGGGCCTCACTGGCTGCTGCTGCCGAAGTCCTCCGGCGAGATCTGGTCGAGGAACTCGCGGAACTTCTCGACCTCGTCCTCCTGCTCGTCCGGGATGGCGATCCCGGCGTCGTCCAGCACCCCGTCGCTGCCGTAGATCGGCGTACCGGTGCGCAGGGCCAGCGCTATGGCGTCGGACGGCCTGGCGCTGACCTCGACCCCGCTGGCGAAGACGAGCTCCGCGTAGAAGACGCCCTCCCGCAGGTCCGTGATGCGCACCTCCGTGAGCTGCTGCCCGACCGCCTCCAGCACGTCCTTGAAAAGGTCATGGGTCAGCGGACGGGCCGGGGCCATGCCCTGCTGGGCGAAGGCGATGGCCGTCGCCTCCCCCGGTCCGATCCAGATCGGGAGGTAACGGTCGCCTCCCACTTCACGCAGGAGCACGATCGGCTGGTTGGAGGGCATTTCCACCCGGACACCCACGACATCGAGCTCGTTCACACAGCAACCCTAGGACGTGCTCGGCAGGTTTGGGTAGTCGGGCACTCGCCGGTCAGTGCGATCCCGTGCGCAGCGCGGCCTGTACGAGCGCCGCGTGCAGTCGTACGGAGAGCGTCGCGAGCTCCCGCGCGGTGGTCTCCGCATGGGCCCTGGTCTGCGGATTCCGGTGCCGGCGCAGCGGTGCGACCACCTGTTCGACCAGGTCGGCCTGGCGCTCGGCGGCGGCCTTCACGGCGCGCAGATGCCGCGGTTCCAGTCCAAAACGGCCCAGGTCGGCGACCAGCTTGGCCACGGCGACGGAATCCAGGCCGAATCCGCCGTCCGGGTGGGCTGCCACCAGGCCGTACGACTCCCACTCCGCCAGCTCGCGCTCCGTGACCTCGGTGGCGGCCAGCAGCTCCTCCCGCCCCACGCGCGCCGCCGTGGGACGGCGGGAGCCCGCGGCCAGGGGCCCCTCGGGGCCCCCGCCCGCGCCCTGGAGATCCACGGCGCCACACGGCTGCCCGGAGGCCGGCAGCGGCGCCCGCTCGCCCCTGGCGAGCGCGTCGAGGTGTTCCCTGATGACCTTGAGCGGCAGGTAGTGGTCGCGCTGCATCCGCAGCACGTAGGCGAGCCGCTCGATGTCGGCCGTGCTGAACTTGCGATAGCCGGACGGCGTGCGCTGCGGCTCCACCAGGCCCTCCGCCTCGAGGAAGCGGATCTTGGAGATGGTGACCTCGGGGAATTCGTCCCGCAGGAGGTTGAGCACCGTACCGATGCTCATCAGCCGTCCGTCCGCGCCGGCGGCACCGGATGTCCCGGCACCGCCCGACGGTGTTCGCAGCATGGCCCTTCCCTGGGGGTCCCCCCGGACGGAGTCCGGGGAAGGGTCAGATGCCCCGCTGGCTGCCATAGAAGACCAGACGGTACTTGCCGATCTGGACCTCGTCGCCGTTCTGGAGCGGGACGGAGTCGATCCGCTCGCGGTTGACATACGTGCCGTTCAGGCTGCCGACGTCGGCGACGGTGAAGCCGCCGTCCTGGCCTCTGCGGAACTCCACGTGGCGCCGCGAGACGGTGACGTCGTCGAGGAAGATGTCGCTCTGCGGGTGCCGGCCCGCGGTGGTCAGCTCGCCGTCCAGCAGGAAGCGGCTGCCGGAGTTCGGCCCGCGGCGCACCACCAGCAGGGCGGAGCCCAGCGGGAGGGCGTCGACGGCCGCCTGTGCCTCGGGGGAGAGCTGCGGGATCGGCGTCTGGCCGGTGGTCTCGGAGTCGTACGCCTCAAGGCCGGAGATGGAGATCGTCGAGGTCGTCTCCGAGGCCCGCTCGGCGACGGCGCCGGGCCGCAGCGGCGCACCGCAGTTGGAGCAGAACCGACTGGCCTCGGCATTCCGGTGGCCACACCTCGTACATACCGGCAAGGCAAACCCTCCACCCGCACTTGAGGTCGCTGGTCCCCCGAAACCTATGGGTCCGGTGGCGGCAGGGTCAACAGAAGACGCGCCCTGCCCACCCGAAATGTCTCCTCCGGGGGCACCGACCTGGTCCCGGAACAGCGGGCGCCCCTCCTGGGCCCCCTCCCCGCCCTCCGCGGGACGCGACGCGCGGTGGCGAGCGGAGCTGCCACCCTCCTGGCGTGCGCTCTTGCCGAACAACTTCGCAAACAACTTCACGGGCGATTCCCCTTGACCGAAACAGACCCGCCCGTGGGGCAGGACAAACCCTCGATGCACACACCGTCCGACCTGGACATCCGTATAACGTCCGTGGTCAACAGACAGTTTCCACCACGCACCCTCGACTTGGTGCGCCGACCCCCCGCAAGCTCGTGGCCTCCGCGTGAGGCCACCGTGCCCGCCCGCCTCACTGCGATGACGACCGAGCGTAGTCAGGCCGCTTCGCCGGGCGCAAGGCGTCCACAACGATCTTCTCAGACCGCTGGACCGTGACACCCGCCTGCTCCTTCTCCAGCGTCTGCACCACGCCTCCGGGGATGTTCAGCGCCGGCTCCAGGTCCTGCGGCTTGCCGATCACCTTGAACCGGTAGGGCTGCGAGACCTTCTTGCCGTCGATCTCCACCTTCCCCGCCGCGCCCGAGAAGAAGGTGTCGGCGGCGATCCGGACGTCGTTGATCTGGATCGCCTCCGCGCCCGCGGCGCGCAGCTCCTGGAGGGTGTCGAGCAGCTTGTCCGCCTCGACCGCGCCCCGGGGATCGCTCACCGTGAGCTCGATGCCGGGCCCCTGGGCCGCCACCGTGCCCGCGAGCACGCCGAGCTGCTCCTCCTTCTGCGAGGTCTGCTTACGCGCCTCGGCGGCCTGGTTCGAGCTGCTCTCCAGCTCGGTGCGCTGACCCTCCAGCCGCCGCTTCTCGTCCTCCAGCCGCTTGGTGCGGTTGTCCAGCTCGTCCAGGATCCGTACGAGATCCTCCTGCCGGGCACCGCGCAGCGCGCTGCTGTCGTTCGTCGAACGGACCTGAATGGCCAGGCCGAGGCCGAGCACGCACAGCAGCACGGCGACGGTGAGCTGCGCCCGGGTCAGCCGGGGCGGCCACAAACCGCTCATCAGGCGTTGACGACCGGTCAACCCGGCGGCGACCGGCGCCCCTTCCGGCGCGGGCCGCTCCGCCCCCTCCGATCCCTCGGAGGAATCCTGAGGCTTCGTCGGTTTCGCCGGTTTCCTCGGCTCTTCTGCCGGTTCGTCCGGGAGTGCGGTCCGCTCCGGCACGGCCGGCTCCTGAGGCGAGGCCGCGGCCTCGCTCTCGGGCTTCCCGGTGCTCTCCGGCTTCTTCGGCCGCTCCGGTTCGCCCGCTCCGCCGGCGGCGGGCCGGCCCGTCGGCTCGTCCGGGGTGTCGTCGGTGCTCATCGGCCTCACGCCCGGAAGATGTGCCGCCGGATGGCGGCCGCGTTGGAGAAGATCCGGATGCCCAGGACGACCACGACGCCGGTGGACAACTGCGCCCCCACGCCGAGCTTGTCGCCGAGGAACACGATCAGGGCGGCCACCACCACGTTGGACAGGAAGGAGACGACGAACACCTTGTCGTCGAAGATCCCGTCGAGCATCGCCCGGAGGCCACCGAACACCGCGTCGAGCGCCGCCACGACGGCGATGGGGAGGTAGGGCTCGACCGCCGTCGGCACCACGGGGCGGACGACCAGTCCCACCACGACTCCCACGATGAGGCCCAATACGGCGATCACGATGTGCCCTTCCCCTGCGGCTTTGCGGTACGTACGATCAGGCTCGGCGCGGCCGGAAGCCGTACCTCGCCCTGAGCGGAAATGTTTGAGCGGACCCCGTAGTTCTGCTGCAGAACGCGCAGGTACTGTCCGTCGGCGCTGCTCTGGAAAGCGGAGCTCAGCCGCTGCCCGTCCCCGACCGCCAGCACCGTGTACGGCGGCACCAGTGGCTTGTTGTCGACCAGTATGGCGTCCCCCGCGGCCCTGATCGCCGACAGAGCCGTCAACCGCTGCCCGTTCACCGCGATCGCCTCCGCGCCGGACTGCCACAGACCGTTGACGATGCGTTGCATGTCACGGTCACGCACCCGGCCCGTGTCGGAGAAACCGCTGCTCTCGCGCGGCCCGCCGCCACCGCTCTGCTTCGTCTGCTTGGCGTCGTCCACGACCAGCTTCACACCGGGGCCCCGCACCGCGGTGGCACCGGCGAGCAGGGCCACCAAGTCGGCCTTGTCCCCGCCGTGTTTCTCCAGGACGTCACGCTGCTTCGTGCCGACCGCGTCCCGCAGCGTGTCGACATTCTTCTGCAGCGCGTCGGCGTCGGAGGACTCCTTCTGGATGCGGTCGATGAGCTGCTGGCGCTCCTTGGCCAGTGTGGGTGCCGATATCTGCGCCTGCGCGGCGCCGATGGTCACCACCGCCGCGGCGAGCAGCAGCGCGGCGGCCAGCCCCAACTTGGCGCGCAGCGCGGTCGGCAGTCCCCTGCCGCCGTCGCTGCCGCGCCGGGCGGCCGCCTCGGCGTACCCGTCGTCGAGGCTGTGGTCCATCACGTTGGTCAGCAGCGACATCGATGCATCGGGACGCGGAGACGGCGATGCCGTCCTCCGAACGGGGGGCTGCTGCGACATGCCGCACATCGTCGCACGTCGGAGGCGCCGTCTCCCAATGGCCCCACCGGCGTGCCGGATACGGGCAGAAGGAGACGGCGCCTCTCACCTCACGGCGCGGCGCCCGGCGATCAGCGCCCGGCGCCGTCCACGACCGCCGACCACTCGTCGAGGAGGGCCTGCGCCGAGGCGTCGTCAGGGCCCTCCGCCCACAGGTGCGTCACGGCCTCGGCCGGGTCGGGCAGCACCATCACCCAGCGCCCGTCCGCCTCGACGACCCGCACGCCGTCGGTGGTGTCCACCGAACGGTCCCCGGCCGCCTCGACGACATGCCGCATCACGAGCCCCTTGACCGCCCACGGAGTGGCCAGGTCACGGCGCAGGACGTGCGCCCTGGGAATGCGTGCGTCTATCTGGCTGAGCGTGAGCTGGGTACGGGCCACCAGGCCGATCAGCCGTACGAACGCCGCCGTGCCGTCGAAGACGCTGCTGGACTCGGGCACGATGAAGCCGCCCCGGCCGTCACCACCGAAGATCGTGGTCTCCGCACGGCCGACCCTGGTCAGGTCGTCGGGCGACGTCGTCGTCCACTCCACCTGCGTACCGTGATAGGCGGCCACCTGTTCGGCGATGCGGGTCGTGGTCACCGGCAGCGCCACCTTCCCGCTGCGCCGTTCGGCGGCGACGAGGTCGAGCAGCACGAGCAGGGCCCGGTCGTCCTCGACGATGCGGCCGCGCTCGTCCACGAGCGAGATCCGCTCGCCCACGGGGTCGAACCGGACGCCGAACGCGGCCCGCGCGGAGGCCACGATCTCGCCCAGCCGGACCAGTCCGGAGCGGCGGGCATCGGCGGTCTCGGTCGGGCGGGACTCGTCGAGACCGGGGTTGATGATGAACGCGTCCACCCCGAGCCGGCCCAGCAGGCTGGGCAGGACGAGCCCCGCGCTGCCGTTGGACGCGTCGACGACGACCTTGAGCCCGGCCTCGGCGACGCCGGTGGTGTCCACGGCCCGCAGCAGTGAGCCCGCGTAGGAGTCGTAGACGCTGGAGGGGAAGGACAGGTCGCCGATCTCCCCGGGGAACGCGCGCCGGTATTCCTGGCGGGCGTACACGCGGTCGAGCTTGCGCTGTCCGGCCTGGGAGAGGTCGGCACCGCGCTCGTCGAAGAACATGATGTCCACGGAGTCCGGCACGCCGGGCGACGTACGGATCATGATGCCGCCGGCGCTGCCCCGAGCGGTCTGCTGGCGGGCCACCGGCAGCGGTACGTTCTCCAGGTCGCGTACGTCTATGGCGCTGGCCTGCAGCGCGGAGATCACCGCGCGCTTGAGCGCCCGCGCGCCGCGGGAGTGGTCGCGCGCCGTGGTGACCGTGGAGCCCTTCTTGAGCGTGGTGGCGTACGCGCCCGCGAGCCGTACCGCCAGTTCCGGGGTGATCTCCACGTTGAGGATGCCGGACACACCGCGCGTGCCGAAGAGGTTCGCCTGGCCGCGGGACTCCCAGATGACCGAGGTGTTGACGAACGCGCCGGCCTCGATCGTCTTGAAGGGGTAGACGCGGACGTTGCCCTGAATAATCGATTCCTCACCGACGAGGCACTCGTCACCGATGACGGCTCCGTCCTCGATGCGGGCGGCGCGCATGATGTCGGTGTTCTTGCCGATGACACAGCCGCGCAGGTTGCTCTGCTGCCCGACGTAGACGTTGTCGTGGACGACGGCCTTGTGCAGGAAGGCGCCGCTCTTGACGACGACGTTGGAGCCCACGACGGTGTGCTCGCGGATCTCGGCGCCGGCCTCGACCTTGGCATAGTCCCCGATGTAGAGGGGGCCGCGCAGGACGGCGTCGGGGTGGACCTCCGCGCCTTCGGCCACCCAGACGCCCGGGGAGATCTCGAAACCGTCTATGTCGACGTCGACTCTGCCTTCGAGGACATCGGCTTGGGCCTTGCCGTAGCTCTCGTGGGTGCCGACGTCCTCCCAGTAGCCCTCGGCGATGTAGCCGAAGACGGGCTTGCCTTCCTTCATCAGCTGCGGGAAGACATCACCGGACCAGTCGACGGGCACGTCGGCCTGGACGTAGTCGAAGACCTCCGGCTCCATGACGTAGATACCGGTATTGACGGTGTCGGAGAAGACCTGGCCCCAGGTCGGCTTTTCGAGGAAGCGCTCGACCTTGCCGTTCTCGTCGACGATGGTGATGCCGAATTCCAGTGGATTGGGCACCCGTGTGAGGCAGACGGTGACGAGGGCGCCCTTCTCCTTGTGGAAACGGATCAGGTCGGTGAGGTCGAAGTCGGTGAGGGCGTCTCCGGAGATCACCAGGAAGGCATCGTCCTTGAGCGCTTCTTCGGCGTTCTTGACGCTGCCCGCCGTGCCGAGTGGCTTTTCCTCATTGGCGTAGGTGAGCTCCATGCCGAGCTCTTCGCCGTCCCCGAAGTAGTTCTTGACGAGAGAGGCGAGGAACTGCACGGTCACCACGGTCTCGGTGAGCCCGTGCCGTTTGAGCAGTCGTAGCACATGCTCCATGATCGGCCGGTTGGCCACCGGCAGGAGCGGCTTGGGCATGCTCGAGGTCATGGGGCGAAGGCGGGTGCCTTCGCCGCCGGCCATCACGACGGCCTTCATGTCGGAAGCGTCCTCCTTGAAGAGACGACGGTCATGCCGACTGAACGCGCCTGAGCCGTTCTGCGTATCCCGGATACGACGTCGGGGTCCGGAATGGATCCGGAACTCCGGCGAGGTCAGTCGGACTGGTGGTCCGCCTTCACCAGTCGGCGGACTTGGACCACATAGAGGATCCCTGCCCACCAATAGAGCGTTGTACCCCATCCGGCGAACGCCCATCCGAAAATCGCTGCGAGTGAGCACAACCAGCCGTCACCGTCACTGAGAAGCAGCAACGGGAAGGCGTACATGAGATTGAACGTCGCGGCCTTCCCGAGGAAGTTGACCTGCGGCGGCGGATAGCCGTGGCGGCGCAGAATCCACACCATGACCAGCAGCATCGCTTCGCGGGCGAGGAGGGCTGCGGTCATCCAGAGCGGGAGGATGTCCCGCCAGGTCAGGCCGACGAGGGTGGAGAGGATGTAGAGCCGGTCGGCGGCGGGGTCGAGGAGCCGGCCGAGGCTGCTGATCTGGTTCCAGCGCCGGGCGAGCTTGCCGTCGAGGTAGTCGCTGACTCCGCTCAGTGCCAGCACGAGCAGGGCCCAGCCGTCGCTGTTGTGGCCGTCGAGCTCTGGCCGAAGGATCAGCCACAGGAAGAGGGGTACGCCGACGAGGCGGGCCATGCTGAGGATGTTCGGGATGGTGAGGACGCGGTTGGTCTGGACGCGCGTCTCCTGGACCTCCACCCGGGGGCCTCCTGTGGGGAAATGTACCAACGATGCCCCATGACCCTACCCGCAGACATCGTCGGCCGACGCAGAGGGGTGCGGAGGGTGCGGCGATATGGGGAGAGGTGGGAAGAGGTGGGGGGATTCGGGACGATCGGGGAGAACGGCCGGAAAATGCGCCGGAAACGCGAGAAAGCCCCGGT
>NZ_JAGGOL010000018.1 GCF_018614525.1 Streptomyces sp. ISL-11 | reverse complement strand
CCGGTCAGGCCCCCGCCGCACCCGCCCCGGCCCCCGCGCAGGCCGCCCGGCCCGCCCCGGCGGGCGCGGCCCCCGTCGGCGACCCCTCACAGGTCCGCCAGATGTGGCCCACCATCCTGGACGCGGTCAAGAACCGCCGCCGTTTCACGTGGATCGTCCTCAGCCAGAACGCCGACATCGTCGGCTTCGACGGCACCACCCTCCAGATCGGCTTCGCCAACGTCGGCGCCCGCGACAGCTTCGCCAACAGCGGCAGCGAGGACGTCCTCCGCCAGGCGATCAGCGATGCCCTGAACGTCCAGTGGAAGGTCGAGCTGGTCGTCAGCCCCGGCGGCGGAGGCGGCGCCCCGGCCGCCGGAGGCTTCGGCGGTACGGGCGGTCCCGGCGGCGGCTACGGCGGCCAGGCCGCCCAGGGCGGTTACGGCGGAGCCGCGAGCCCCCCCGGCGGCTATGGCGGCGCCCCCGCGGCCTCCAGCGCCCCCCAGGCGTCTCGTCCGTCCCAGGCGTCCGCCCCGTCGCCGCAGGCCGGTCAGGCCCCGCCCGGGCCCCCGCAGCAGGCCTCCCAGGCGTACCGCGAGCCCGAGCCCCCGCCGGTCGCCCCCGAGGACGACATGCCCGCCGAGGACGACCCGGACCTCGTCGACTCCGCCCTCACCGGCCACGACCTCATCGTCCGCGAGCTCGGCGCCACGGTCATCGAGGAGATCGCCAACGAGTAGCGCGGGGAAACCCGCCGCGATCCACCTCCGGAGACGCCGCGATCTCACCGACGGAGGCGGCGCCCGGGCCGCCCTCCCACCTCCGGAAACGCCGCGACCCCACCGACGGAGACGGCGCCCGGGCCGCCTTCCCACCGCCGGAGACAGCGCCAAGGGCCGCAATCCGACCGCCGGGGACAGGGCCCGGGCCGCGCGCCGAGCGCTCGTACGACCGTGCTTCCGACCGCGCTACGACGGCTCGTAAGGCCCCGCTCCAACGGCCCGTAAGACCGCGCTCCGACGGCTCGTAGGCCCCCGCTCCCTCCGCTCGTACGACCGCGCTCCGACCGCACCTCCCGCGCAGTCGTCCGGCTACGTCCCGGATGCGCCGCGTACGCCCCCGGCGCCCTCCGGACTTCTTCCCACGGCATGGGGCGCACCGCCCTGGGAGCACGTAGGCTCGGGCTACCGAGACATAGTCGTCGACAGCCAGGAGCGAAAACCGTGATTCCCGGTGGTGGCCAGCCCAACATGCAGCAGCTGCTCCAGCAGGCCCAGAAGATGCAGCAGGACCTCGCCGCGGCCCAGGAAGAGCTCGCGCGCACGCCGGTCGACGGCACGTCGGGCGGCGGCCTGGTGAAGGCCACGGTCACCGGTGCCGGCGAGCTCCAGAATCTGGTGATCGACCCCAAGGCCGTGGACCCCGAGGACACCGAGACGCTCGCGGACCTGATCGTCGCCGCCGTCCGTGACGCCAACGCCGCCGCGCAGCAGCTCCAGGAGCAGAAGCTCGGCCCGCTGGCCCAGGGCCTCGGCGGCGGCATCCCCGGCCTCCCGTTCTAGTTCCGGCGCAGCCGCCACGCGCACAGCCGCCACCACACGCGTAGCGGCCACAACCGAACAGAACCCACCGCGGAAACCGCAGAAGGAGCATTCGATCCGTGTATGAAGGCGTGGTCCAGGACCTCATCGACGAACTGGGCAGGCTGCCCGGCGTCGGTCCCAAGAGCGCGCAGCGGATCGCCTTCCACATCCTGCAGGCCGAGCCGGCCGACGTCCGCCGGCTCGCCCACGCGTTGACCGAGGTCAAGGCCAAGGTCCGGTTCTGCGCGATCTGCGGCAACGTCGCCCAGGACGAGCGCTGCCGCGTCTGCCTCGACCCGCGCCGCGACCCCGCGGTCATCTGCGTCGTGGAGGAGTCCAAGGACGTCGTCGCCGTCGAGCGGACCCGCGAATTCCGCGGCCGCTACCACGTACTCGGCGGGGCGATCAGCCCCATCGAAGGCGTCGGCCCGGACGATCTGCGCATCCGCGAGCTGCTCGCGCGGCTCGCGGACGGCACCGTCACCGAGCTGATCCTCGCCACAGACCCCAACCTGGAGGGAGAGGCCACCGCCACGTACCTCGCGCGCATGGTGAAGCCCATGGGTTTGAAGGTCACGCGGCTGGCCAGTGGTCTACCTGTGGGTGGAGATCTTGAATATGCCGACGAGGTCACGCTCGGGCGTGCCTTCGAAGGGAGACGACTTCTCGATGTCTGACGCAACGCTTCATGACGCCAAACGCGATCCTGACGACTTCGCGGTACAGATGGCGGACTCGATCGAGAGCTTCATCGTCGCCGTCGCCGAGGTGTCCCGCGGCGACGAGCCCGACAGCGCCGTGCCCTTCCTGCTGCTGGAGCTCTCCCAGCTCCTGCTGACCGGCGGCCGTCTCGGCGCGCACGAGGACTTCCTCCCTGACGAGCGTTACGAGCCCGACGTCGGTCCGGAACCGGACGTCGACGAGCTGCGCGAGCGGTTCGCGCGCCTGCTGGACCCGGTGGACGTCTACTCCGAGGTCTTCGACCCGTACGCCCGCAGTGCCCCCGTCGCCTGCCGGATCTCCGACGACCTCGCCGACATCATCACCGATCTGCGCCACGGCATGGCCCACTACCGCGACGGCCGCGTCAGCGAGGCCCTGTGGTGGTGGCAGTTCTCCTACCTCTCCAACTGGGGCCCCACCGCCTCGGCCGCCATGCGCGCCCTCCAGTCCCTGGTCGCGCACGTACGCCTCGACCAGCCGCTCGACGAGCTCGACGGCCTCGACACGGACGCCGAGGCGACGGACGAGCAGCTCGCGGAGGAGGCCGGCAAGGTCATGGCGGCGGAGATCGCGGGCCCGCTGGGTCTGCGCAGCGTGTGACGCGCTCCCTCGGCGTGGTGCGGCCGGCCGACGGCGGCGCCCGGGGCGCCCCGGGCGCCCGAGAAGCCCCCGCTCCGCGCGTACGCGCCCTGTGACCTGGCCCACCTTCGCGCGTGTCCGGCCCGGAACCGGGCAGGGGTCGTCGCGGTGCGGCGCGATGAGGCGTCGTACCGGACACCGATCATGAAAACGGGCGGCGGAACGTCTCACCATGCGATATCGGCATGGCTGATTCCGGCCGCTCGTTAGACTGAGCCGACCGCATTACACATAGTTGCGAGGAGCGCACGTGGGCCTTGTCGTGCAGAAGTACGGAGGCTCCTCCGTTGCCGATGCCGAAGGCATCAAGCGGGTTGCCAAGCGAATCGTGGAAGCCAAGAAGAACGGCCACCGTGTGGTCGTCGTGGTTTCCGCGATGGGTGACACGACGGACGAGTTGATCGACCTCGCCGGGCAGGTTTCGCCGATTCCTGCCGGGCGCGAGTTCGACATGCTGCTGACCGCCGGAGAGCGGATCTCCATGGCGCTGCTGGCCATGGCGATCAAAAACCTCGGTCACGAGGCGCAGTCGTTCACGGGCAGCCAGGCAGGAGTCATCACCGACTCGGTCCACAACAAAGCGCGCATCATCGATGTCACGCCGGGCCGGATCCAGCAGTCCGTCGACGCGGGCAACATCGCGATCGTCGCCGGCTTCCAGGGTGTGTCCCAGGACAAGAAGGACATCACCACCCTGGGGCGGGGCGGCAGCGACACGACCGCCGTCGCGCTGGCGGCCGCGCTGAACGCCGAGGTGTGCGAGATCTACACCGACGTCGACGGGGTCTTCACCGCCGATCCGCGGGTCGTGAAGAAGGCCCGCAAGATCGACTGGATCTCGTTCGAGGACATGCTGGAGCTGGCGAGCTCCGGATCCAAGGTGCTGCTGCACCGCTGTGTCGAATACGCACGCCGTTACAACATCCCGATCCACGTGCGCTCGTCCTTCTCGGGGCTCCAGGGCACCTGGGTCAGCAACGAACCGCGAGGGGACCAGCCGATGGAGCAGGCGATCATTTCGGGTGTTGCCCACGACACGTCCGAGGCCAAGGTCACGGTCGTCGGGGTGCCGGACAAGCCGGGCGAGGCGGCGACGATCTTCCGTGCCATCTCGGACGCACAGATCAACATCGACATGATCGTGCAGAACGTCTCGGCGGCCTCGACGGGCCTGACGGACATCTCCTTCACGCTGCCCAAGACCGAGGGCCGCAAGGCCATCGAGGCGCTGGAGAAGACCAAGGGCCGCGTGGGCTTCGACTCGCTCCGCTACGACGACCAGATCGCGAAGATCTCGCTGGTCGGCGCGGGGATGAAGACGAACCCGGGGGTCACGGCGACGTTCTTCGAGGCGCTGTCGAACGCCGGGGTGAACATCGAGCTGATCTCGACGTCCGAGATCCGCATCTCGGTGGTCACGCGCGCGGACGACGTCAACGAGGCCGTGCGCGCGGTGCACACCGCCTTCGGCCTGGACAGCGAGAGCGACGAAGCGGTCGTTTACGGCGGCACTGGTCGATGACCGACGGCTCTGCGGCCCGTACCGCCTCCGCTGCCGCCTTCGCCGTCTCGGAAGCGGATACGGGCCGTAGGCCGACTCTTGCCGTCGTCGGCGCCACGGGCGCCGTCGGAACGGTTCTGCTGGAGATCATCTCCCAGCACAAGGACGTGTGGGGCGAGATCCGCCTCGTCGCGTCGACCCGCTCGGCCGGCCGGCGGCTGACCGTACGGGGCGAGGAGGTCGAGGTCGTCGCGCTGGACGAGGCGGCCTTCGACGGGGTGGACGTCGCGATGTTCGACGTGCCCGACGACGTCGCGGCGCGGTGGGCGCCGGTGGCCGCCGCCAAGGGCGTGGTGGTCGTGGACAACTCCGCTGCCTTCCGGATGGATCCGGACGTGCCCCTGGTGGTGCCCGAGGTCAACGCGCACGCGGCGCGGGTGCGGCCGCGCGGAATCATCTCCAACCCCAACTGCACCACGCTGTCGATGATCGTCGCGGTGGGTGCGCTGCACGCCGAGTTCGGGCTGAGCGAACTGATCGTCTCCTCCTACCAGGCGGCCTCCGGCGCGGGCAAGGCCGGCGTCGACACGCTGCGGGCGCAGCTGGCCACGGTGGCGGGAGGGCGTACCGGGGCTCCGCTGGGGACACAGCCGGGGGACGTGCGGCGGGCCGTCGGGGACGCCATAGGCCCCTTCGCCGCGCCCCTCGCGCTGAACGTCGTGCCCTGGGTGGGTTCCCTGATGGAGGACGGCTGGTCCTCCGAGGAACTGAAGATCCGCGACGAGTCCCGCAAGATCCTCGGACTGCCGGACCTGCGGGTCAGCGCCACCTGTGTGCGCGTACCGGTGATCACGACGCACTCGCTGGCCGTGCACGCGCGGTTCGAGAACGAGGTGTCGGTGGAGCAGGCGCACGAAATCCTGGCCAACGCCCCGGGGGTCGTGCTCGTCGACAACCCCGCCGTCGGCGAATTCCCTACGCCCGCCGACGCGGTGGGTACGGATCCGACCTGGGTGGGCCGGGTGCGCCGCGCGCTGGACGACCCGAAGGCGCTCGAACTCTTCGTGTGCGGTGACAACCTGCGCAAGGGAGCGGCACTCAACACCGCCCAGATCGCGGAATTCGTGGCGGCGGAGCGGTCCACTCTCTAATCTGAAGGACCCGTGAAGGTCCTGTGATCAAGTCGTTGGTCCAGACCTCTTGAGCTGGGTAGATGGTTTGATCGACCATTTCACTCGCGGCCCACCGCAACCGTCGGCCGGACGGGGGGCGTCTTTGCTGCCGTCTCTCCAGGCGGTGCCAAAACCGGGGCATTGAGGAAGAGCTGGTACGCATGAGGGCATATGACGCATCGTCACGCGGCGCATCGTCAAACGGGGTGCCTGGCGCGTACAACCCTGACGGGGGGAAGCGTGTCCAACAGGCGTGGCAGAGGTCATCAGCATCGCAACCGTCCCGCGGCGCGGCAGCAGCGCAGTGCGTCCGCGTGCCCGTGCGTCGGGCGGCATGCCGGTGATCGCCCCCTGGCCGACGACCCGCCCCGCCGCGCAGCTCCCGCCCCAGCGGGGGGACGCTCCCCAGCAGGGGGGCGCTGACGAGGCGATGGCAGCCGGCACCACGGTCGACCACCTCACCGAGACCTACCGCGCTCACTACCGCTCTTTGCTCGGCCTCGCCGCGCTGCTCCTGGACGACACGGCGTCGTGCGAGGACGTGGTGCAGGAAGCGTTCATACGGGTGCATTCCGCACGCAACCGCGTCCGGGACCCGGAGAAGACTCTGGCCTATTTGAGGCAGACTGTCGTCAATCTGTCCCGCTCCGCGCTGCGCCGCCGCATTCTCGGGCTGAAGCTGCTCTCCAAGCCGATGCCCGATATGGCGAGCGCGGAAGAGGGTGCGTACGAACAGCTGGAGCGCGACCAATTGATCACCGCGATGCGCGGACTGCAACGCCGCCAGCGTGAGGTCCTCGTCCTCCGCTACTTCGCCGACATGACCGAGGCCCAGGTCGCCGAGACCCTGGGCCTCTCGCTCGGCTCGGTCAAGGCATACGGCTCCAGGGGCATCGCGGCCCTCCGCGTTGCCATGGAGGCCCCGGCATGAACCAGCGGCATCCGGAGTACCCGGAGCGGCCGGAGGACTCCTGTCCCGACGGCGGGAGCTCGGCTCACGGCGACTTCCCGGGGCGCGGGCCGGCCGGCGGGCCGGGTCCGGGCTCGGGCTCAGGTTCGGGTTCGGGATCGGGCTCGGCGGGCTTCGACGACCTTGCCGGTGGCGTGGACGGCGTCGATGGCATCAGCGGTATCGGTGGTGGCGGTGCCGGTGGCGGATCCGCGGGTGGACCCGGTGGCATCGACGAGCAGGCGCTGAGGCGGCTGCTGCAGGGAGCTGTCAACGAGCTCGAACCCTCTCCCGACGCGCTGGACCACCTCCGCCGCGCGGTCCCGGCCCGGAAGACGCGCCGCCGGCAGGTCGTGATCGGCGTCGCGGCCGCCCTGCTCCTGGGCGGTACGGCCCTGCCCGCGCTCGTTCATGTCGCGGCGAACACCGAGGACGCCACCGACGAACGGCACACCAACGCCGCCAGCAGCCAGCGCAGCGAGGACGAGTCCGGCACCGGCCGGGGCGATGGCCTCAACGGCGGGTTGTCCGAGGAGAGATCCTCGGACAGCCAGGACAAGCCGGGCGAGGACCGCAAGGCCGAGGACCGGAAGGGCAACGAACCCAAGCCCTCCGGCTCGCCCTCGGGCAGCGTGCCCGACCCCACCAACACCTTCGCCGCGATATCGCCGACCTGCGACCGCGACCAGCTCGGCAAGGGCGTCGGCACGGTCGGCACGGCCGACAAGGACGGCCGCGTCTACGGTGCCTTCCGGGTCGTCAACGTCTCGGGCTCCGTATGCACGGTCGCGGGGCCGGGCAGCGTCGCCGTCAGCGCGCGCGGCAGCGCCGAGTCGACGCGCGTCAACGTCGTCGACCACACGCAGGGCGACGCCGCGACCGGCCTGCCCAACCCGACCGCCGAGCCCAGCGAGGTCATCCTCCAGCCGGGCCAGGCGTACGAGGTGCAGTTCGCCTGGATCCCGGCATCCGACGGCGGCCGCAGCGGCTGCGCCAGGAACACCAGCCCGGCGAGCCCCTCGCCGGCGCCCAGCTCCTCCCCGGCCACGGTCACCTCGTCCTCCGAACGCATGCCCAGCGCGGTCGAGGACACCCCGCCCCCGAAGCCGCCGCCGAGCGTCGTGCTCAGCCACACCCCGGACGTCGGCGAGCCCGCCATAGCGGACGCCAAGATCGACGAGGCGTGCGCGGGAACGGTCTACCGCACCGGCCCGATGGCGACGACGACCACGCCGTAGGGGCGGGGGCCCGCTGTAGGCGTGACACGACGCTGTAGGCGTGACGGGCTCGCCGTAGGCGGTCACAACCTTCGAGCCCGGCAGGCATCGCCAAGCGGCGCGGCGCTGCCCCCCGCCGAGCCCGGCGGGCACTCCCCGCAGCGCGGCGCGGGCCCCGGCAGCGCGGCACCGACCCCCGCAGCTCGGCAGGCGTCACCCCGCACCCCGGCGTTCTGCCACCCCGCACCCCGGCGTCCGTCACCCCGCAGCCCGGTGCCGGTCCCGGTGAGCCGTGCCCGTACCGTGGTGGTGTGTATCGGTTCCTGCTGACCTCCCGCTGGTGGGCGATCAACGTCTTCGCTGTGCTGTCCATCCCCGTGTGCCTGTTCATGGGCAGCTGGCAGCTCAGCCGTTTCGAAACGCGCGTCGACTCGCACCGCGAGCAGCAGACGCAGGCCGATGACGCCAAGGCGGCCGCCGCCGAACCCCTGAGCGAGCTGCTGCCGGTGAGCACCGAGACCGTCGGCCGCCGGGCCACGGCCACCGGACGCTACGACACCAGGCACCAGCTGCTCGTACCCCAGCGAAGCCTGGAGGACCGCCAGGGCTTCTACGTCCTGACCCTGCTGCGCACCGACGGCGGCAAGGCCGTCCCCGTCGTCCGGGGCTGGCTGCCCGGCGACGCGAACTCCAAGGACGACACCGCCAAGGTCCCCGCCCCGCCCGCCGGTCACGTCTCCGTCACCGGCGCTCTCCAGGCATCGGAGAGCGCCGGCTCCAAGGGCGTGCACGCCGGCGGCGGCCTGCCCCAGGGGCAGCTCGGCGTCATCAGCGCCGCCTCACTGGTCAACCTCGTGCCGTACGAGGTGCACGACGCGTGGCTGACCACCCCCAAGGCGGAGGGCGCCCTGACCCCCGTGCCCCCGGCCGCCGCCCCCAACAGCGGCCTGGACCTCAAGGCGTTCCAGAACCTCGGCTACACCGGCGAGTGGTTCGTCTTCGCGGGCTTCGTCCTCTTCATGTGGTTCCGGCTCTTCCGCCGGGAGGTCGAGGCCGCCAAGGACCTGGCCCTGGGCATCACCCCCGACCAGCCGGGCCGACCGGACCAGCGGGACCAGCCGGGCCGGCCGGGCCCGCAGGATCCGCCAGGCCGGCCGGAGCGCTCGGATCGACCGGAGCGGTCGGATCAGCATGCACAGCCGGGCCCGCCCGGTCCGGAAGGTCGACCGGAAGATCCCGACGGCCCAGATGACGCTCCGCAAACGCGATCTCCAGCTGGAGCTGCTTGACCCGCTCCTCCACCACGAGCGAGCCGTGCCCGGCGTCGTAGCGGTAGACCTCCAGCGGATGGCCGCGCCGCTCCAGCCGCTCGACGTAGTTCTCCACCTGCTGGATCGGGCAGCGTGGGTCGTTCATGCCGGCCGAGATGTAGACCGGGGCGCGCACATCGTCGACGTACGTCAGCGGTGACGAGGCGGCGTAGCGGTCCGGGACCTCCTCCGGGGTGCCGCCCAGGAGCGTGCGGTCCAGGGCCTTCAGTGCCTCCATCTCGTCGTGGTAGGCCGTGACGTAATCCGCCACCGGCACCGCGGCCAGGCCCACCGCCCAGGCGTCCGGCTGGGTGCCGAGCCCGAGCAGCGTCAGATAGCCGCCCCAGGAGCCGCCCGAGAGGACCAGTTGCTCCGGGTCCGCGAGCCCCGAGGTCACCGCCCAGTCGCGGACCGCCGCGATGTCCTCCAGCTCGATCAGCCCCACCCGGTGCTTGAGGGCGTCCGTCCACGCCCGGCCGTAGCCGGTCGAGCCCCGGTAGTTGACCCGCACGACGGCGTAGCCGTGGTCGATCCAGGCTGCCGGACCGGCGGCGAAGGCGTCGCTGTCGTGCGCGGTCGGGCCGCCGTGGACCTCGAAGACGGTCGGGAAAGGGCCCTTACCCGCGGGCTTCTGCACCAGCGCGTGCACCTTGCCGCCCGGGCCCTCCACCCACGCGTCGGTGACCGGCACCGACTCGGGGGCCCGGCCGATGCCCGGCAGCTTCGGCGGGTCCAGCACGACCCGGCCGCTCGTGGACCGTACGACCGGCGGCTCGGCGGCCGAGGACCACAGGAACTCCACCGTCCCGTCCGGGCGCGCCGAGGCACCGGAGACCGTGCCCTCGGGGGTGTCGACGCGGGTCAGGGTCGCGTCGGCCAGCTCGTACCGCCACAGCTCGCTGCGCGCCTGGTAGCTGTGCTCGATCAGCAGCGCGGATCCGTCCGGATACCAGTCCGCGTCCAGGTCGCCGGGGAGGTCTATCGCGAGCGTCGTCTCCTCGCCCGTCGCCGCGTCCCACAGCATCGGCTCCCAGCGGCCGCGCCGCTGGTGCCCGACCAGCAGCCGGGAATCCCCGCGGACAGGTGCGAAGCCCATGGTGGCCAGGCCCAGTTCCTCGGTCCCGCCCCGGGTGTCGTCGAGCTCGGCGAGGGTGGTGCCGTCCGTCCGGACGATCCGGATCGCCGAGTGCATCGCGTCACCGTGCTCGGTGTGCTCGATCGCGATCAGGGTGCCGTCGTGGGAGAGGTCGCCCACGCCCGCGGACTCCTCATGGCGGTAGATCTCCACGGGCTCGGCCCCGGGGCGCGCGACATGGACTGTCGAGCCGCCCTTGTCCGTGGACCGGCCCACGACCGCCGTGCCGTCGCGGCCCAGCGCCAGGCCGCCGGGGTAGGAGGGGTCGAGCCCGGGCGCCGCCGGCTCGTCCGGACCGCCGTGGAAGGGCTGGCGCATCCACACGCCGAACTCGTCGCCATCGGTATCGGAGAACCACCAGATCCATTCGCCGTCGGGCGAGAGGAGCCCGCCCGTCGTACCGTTCGGCCGGTCGGTCGCCCGGCGCTGCTCGCCCGTCGTGCGGTCCCAGGTGTAGAGCTCGAAGGTGCCCGTCACATTGGAGACGAACAGCGAGCGCTCCGGAGCGTCCTCCGCCCACCGGGGCAGCCCCATCCGCGGCGCCCGGAAGCGCTTCTCCCAGGCCGGCATCGCCGCGCCCGGCGCGGCCGTCGCATCCGCCGCCTGTGGCACTGTCGTCTTGTCCGACGCGGACTCCGGTACGGCCCCGTCGTTCGGCTTGGCCCCGTTGCTCTCAGTCATGGCCCCATTCTGCGCCGTGGGACCGACATCCCGTCGTGGAGCGCCACAGCCTGTGGATAACTCTCGGCGTGCCCATGCCCGAACCCTGCGAGCACCAGGGCCGATCGTCGCGTCCCGCGGCCCGTCGCGGAGCCCTACGACCGGTCGCCGGCGCTCGCGATGGCCGCGAGACGCGCGGCCTCCTCGTCGTCGAATCCCTCCAGGAAGTCCGCCAATGTGTCCGTGAGGTACTCCATCGAACGTGCGTCGAACAGCACCGGCTGATACCCCGACACCCGGTAATGCGTGCGGATCATCTCCCGCACGTCCAGCTCGCGGATCTCGCACCGGTCCAGCCGGCCGAGCTCGCCGTACGAGGAGAGCAGCGCCGCACCGTACGCCTTCACCGCGCCGTCCTCGGCCATTACACCGAATTCGAGCGTGAACCAGTACACGCGGCTGAGCAGGTCCAGCGCCTCACCGGTGCCCAGCCGCGCCGCGGTCCGCCCGAACAGCCGGTAGAGGTCGGCGAACCGGTTCGACGACAGGTGGATGCCGTGCCCGAACACATCGTGGATCACGTCAGGTTCAGGGGTGTACAGCGGTATCGCGGGATGACGGACGAACTGCACCGCGTGGAAATACCCGTCCTCCATCGATCCCAGAAAGCGCCGGTTCTCCACGAACCCGCCGGCGAGCGTCAGATCGAACCCCGTCAGCCGCCGCAGCGCGGCACCGACCTCCGCGTGCTGCGGCACATGATCCGCGGGAATCGGTGCCGCCTCCCCGGCCTCCAGCACGGCGCGGCACGCGAACTCCCGATGTGCCCCGGCCAGCGCCGCGTGCACCGCGCGCCACGTCGCGTGCTCGGCCTCGCTGTACTCCACCACCGGCGACGGATCCCCCACCCGATGCCCACGAGCTCCCCGCACAAGGGCATCCCGCCGCGCCCGGTACCGGCTGTCGCACCGCCCCGGATGCGAAGCGGCGGGCCCCAGCCGCCCTTCGGCCGTCACCGGCGTCCGCGCCCACACATCATTCATGGCCCCCAGAGTGCCCACACAAAATCGAACAGTAACGCGCTTGGTTTGGGCTGATTCTCCGGACAACCGCGACGTCGAAGTAGCCCGTATGGAGCAACCGGTGACCATAGGATCGTGATGCGGGAAAAAGGGGGCTGGGGATGGCGGTAGGCGATTCGGCGTCACGGCGGGCGCAGGAGGCGCGCCGGCAGGAGCGGATACTGCGCGAACAGTGGCGCGCCGCCGCAGAGCAGGCCCGCAGGTGGGAAGCGGCCGGCGAGGGCGAGCGCCAGGTCGCGGCCCAGCTGCTCGTACTGACCGAACGGGGTTGGCGTCTTCTGGTGGACCGCAGGTGGCCGGGTACGCGCACGGCCAACGTGGACATGTTGCTGGTCGGTCCCGGCGGCGTCTTCGTGATCGATGTCAAGAATTGGCGCAGTTCCCCCGAAGTCGTCGGCGGGGGCTTACGGGCCGGCGGGCAGCCGAGGGACGACCACGCGCGCAAGTTGCTGGCCGTGACGAGAACGGCCGAGAGCGCGGTGGCGTCCTTGGGACTGTCCCCGGTCGCTGTGCAACCGCTCATGGTCTTCGCCGGACAGCGCACCGACAAGGTGCTGGGCAGGATTCGGTTGCTGGGTGAGCGCGAGGTCGGCCCCGTGCTGCTGTCGGAGCCCCGAAGGCTCCGCCCGGAGTCGGTTCGCGCCCTCGCCGACCATTTGGAGCGGGTCTTCCCCGAGTACGAGGGTTCCGCCGTCGCGGAAATACCGCCGACGCGGGAACGGAACCGAACGCCTGAGCCCGCCGGGTTATTCGATGTCGACGGCCTGCGGGAGGCCATCGTCGACGAGGCCAGGAAGGCTCCCATCGAGCAGTGGATGACCTTCCTGCACCCCGATCAAGTCGCTCTGGTCCGACGGAATTGGGCAGGCCCCGCCCGGATCAGTGGCCCGGCCGGCACGGGAAAGACCGTCGTCGGCCTGCACCGCGCGGCGCACCTCGCCAAGCGCACAAGCGGCCGGATCCTGTATGTCACCTTCGCCAACAACCTGCCTCGTGTGCAGGGCACCTTCCTCAGGGCAATGGCTCCGGACGTGGCCGGCCGGGTCGGCTTCTCCAGCCTGCACTCCTGGGCCAAGGAATTTCTCCGCAGCCGGGACATACCCGTGCACCTGAGCGAGAGCAAAGCGGAGACGGCGTTCAGCTTCGCCTGGAAGGACGTAGGACGTAACAGTTGCCTCGCTGAAGTCGACCCGCTCCATGGCTATTGGCGGGAGGAGATCGATTACGTCATCAAGGGACGAGGAATCACCTCGTTCGAGGAGTACGCCGCTGTCCCGCGGCGTCGTCGGCGGGCCCGCCTGGGCCGCTCGCACCGGCAGGCGGTCTGGGCGCTCCACGAGGCGTACGAATCCCGCCGGACCGAGTCCGAAGTCCACGACTTCAACGATGTCCTCTCGCTGGCCCTGGCCGAGGCGAGTGGTCCCGCGGGGCCTCCGCCCTACAGCGCCGTGATCGTCGACGAGGTGCAGGACCTGACCCTCGTCGGCGTACGGCTGCTTCACGCTCTGACCGGCGACTCACCCAACGGGCTGCTCCTGGTCGGCGACGGCCAGCAGTCGGTCTATCCAGGCGGGTTCCGCCTCTCGGACGCGGGAATCGACGTCCGTGGTGACCGCAGTCAGGTATTGCGCGTCAACTACCGTAACAGGAAGGAAATCCTGGACACGGCGCTGGCCGTTGTCGCCGAGGACGCCTTCGAGGACATCGACGGTCTCCGGACACCGGGGCGGCGAGAAGTCGACCTGACATATCACGACGGCCGGGTGGACCGCGTCGTGAAGCCGACCGTCCCCGAACACGACCAAGCGCTTCTGGATGCCCTTCGCGGCCTGTCTCCCCAGGCACAGTCCGATGCCGCGGTCCTGTGCTCCTCGAAGCACGGCATCGAGCACTACTACCGTCTCCTCACGCGGGCGAAAATCCCTGTATGCCGACTGGAGCGTTACGACGGCATCCCGGTCGAGGCGGTAAAGCTGGGAAGCTACCTACGGGCCAAGGGACTTGAGTTCAAGCACGTATACCTGCCACGGCACGACTCCGCGCTGCGCAACCATTCCGAGGCTCCCGAGACCGCGCGGGAGCGCGGGGAACTCGCCCGTAGCCAGCTCTTCGTGGCGATGACGCGGGCTCGCGACACCCTCTGGCTGGGCAGCGTCCAGCAGGGACACGAGCCCTCGACCGGGGTGGCATGAGCGGTGGGGACGTTCGCCCACGTCGGTGTCCTCGGTGGCCCACACCGTGTCCGACCCCTGTCGGCACAGCATCCCGCCACCAGCTGACATCAGCAGGGTCCGACGGTGGGGTTTTCCCTACCTCGCACCAGGGACCCAGGGCCATGGTCCACCGCCCCCCGCGCTGATTGGCTGGTCAGCGGTCGGCCCGCACAGGGGCCTGGACATGGGGATGGACGATGCGCGCGTACGGACGGACCGGCCGTTGGGCGAGAGCGGGCCGGGCGGGAGCGGTGGTGGCCCTGGCCACGGCCGCCCTCGCGAGCGGCATCGCGGCGGCTCCGTACGCGGGAGCGGCGGACGCGGGCGAGCACGGACGCTACGGCCGGAACGTCCTGGAGGCGGACGTACGCGCGGTGAAGGCGGCCGGCGGAGACGTCACCGTCCTCGCCGAGGTCGCCACCGGCCACGGTTCCGTACGGGCCAGGTCGGCCACCGGGGCACAGGTCCCGTGGGACGCCCGGTTCCGCGCGGCGAGCACGACCAAGACGTTCACGGCCACCGTCGCCCTGCAACTGGCCGCCGAAGGCAAGCTGTCCCTGGACGATACGGTCGAGAAATGGCTGCCCGGCGTCGTGGCGGGCAACGGCAACGACGGCTCGAAGATCACCGTCCGCGATCTGCTGCGGCAGACCAGCGGACTGTTCGACCACGTCGACGACCCCGAGCTGTCCCAGGCCCTCCTGCGGGACTTCGAGAAGCACCGCTTCGACGCCACCCCCGCCCAGGACTGGGTGGCGGTCGCGATGCGCCACCGCCCCCTCTTCACGCCCGACGCCCGCAGCCCCCGCTGGGCCTACTCCAACACCAACTACCTGCTCGCCGGCATGATCATCGAGAAGGCGGGCGGACTCCCCTGGCGGGAGGCCGTCGAACACCGCGTCATCGCACCGCTCGCCCTCCGCGGCACCCTCGTCACCGGCGCCGACCCGTACCTTTCCGGCCCGCACGCGCGCGTGCAGCTGCGCACCCCCGACGGCGGCCGGCTGGACGTCACCGACCAGAGCCTCCAGCACACCGCCGACTCGGCCGTCGTGAGCACCACCGCCGACCTGAACACCTTCTTCCGCGCCCTGGTCACCGGCAAGCTGCTCCCCAAGGCACAGCTGGCCGAGATGCAGCGCACGGTGCCCCGGGCCGGCGACGCCGACGACCTCACCGAGTGGCCCGACGGCGGATACGGCCTCGGGATCCGCTGGGTGCCCCTGTCCTGCGGCAGCGGCTACTGGCACCACGAGGGCGACGGCTTCGGCTCGTACACCCGCACAGGCGTCACCCCGGGCGGCCGCCGCTCCGTGGCCGTCTCCGTCACCAGCGCGGGCAGCACGCCCGACCTCAGGAACTTCAACACCGCCACCCGTAAGCTCGTCGATCACGCCCTGTGCGCCGACGGGGGCAGCTGACGGCCCGGAGCGCTGCTCGCGCCCGAGACTGTCGGCCGCTCATGGGCCTCCCCGCCGTAAGACGTCACGTTGGTGACGTCCAGTGCGGAGCGCAGGACCTTCGCGAGGCGGACGGCGTCGTCCACGCCCCAGAAGTGGATGAAGAACAGCCGGGGCTCTTCCCGCAAGCCGTGGTTGTGGAGTTCGACGATCTTGATTCCGCCGCGCCTCAGCGCCTTGAGCACCTTCTGGACCTCCTGGCCCACCACGACGAAGTCGCCGTTCACGGCGGCCCGGCCGCTGCCCAGGGCCTGGAAGCTGAAGGCGGAGGTCGATCCGAGTCCCGGGGGGAGCACATAGCCGCCGTCGACGATGGTCTCGCGGCGGGCGAAGGTGCATTTGTAGACCCCGTCGTAATGGGACCCCTTGGTGCCCATGGCGGCGTCGATGCCCTCGGTGTCCAGGTCGACCTTCGTCGGGTCGCGGGGCCGCGCGGGCGGGGTGCCGGTGCGGTCCAGAGCCTCGCGCACGCCGTCGGCCATGGATACGGCGTCGCGCCCATGGGCGTGCACATGCGTCCACCAGACGTCGGGGGAGTGCGAGAGCAGGTGCTTGTGGAGGGCGCTCTGCTCGATCCCGTGCCGTTGCAGGGTCCCGGTCACGACCTGCAGTTCGTCCTCGGTGACGACGAGATCGCCCATCATCATCGTGGTGCCGTCGGCATAGCGGACGAACGCCACGTGCGATCCCAGGGCGAGCCCTGAGGAGACGGTGACGCCATAGGAGACCACGTGCAGATCGCGGCGCGGGAAGTCCGTGTGGTAGATCATCCCGCGGGCCACGTTGCCTTCGCGGCCCAGCACGGTCGCGACCCTCCTCCAGTCCGCTCTTTTGGTGGGCACGGCATCGACCGCCGTGCGGCCCCCGCCGGGAATGGCCTCCGCGCGGGCCGCGGCCGTGCCGCTCCACGTCAGTGCGGCACCCACGGCCAGCAGTCGCCGCCTCGACATGAACGCCCGTGCCGCGTGGACCCGCTGCCGGTCTTTCCTCATGGACGATCGCCTCCGCAGAGCAGACGGAATCCCGAGCGGGTCGGAAGGATGCGCAGTCGGGCGGACCGGTTCTACCGGCCCGCCCCATAGATCACACTATCTGTATATATACCCTCATGAGTACATGTACCAGCACAGGTCACCTGTACGGGCTAAATGGGGTACCGCGGTACATGCCTCCCAAGGGTGTGGGCATGTACGAGCCACCGGCCCGTTCATGAGCCGGATCCCTGGCGCAAGACCCCCCGTCTGGAGTACCGGCAATGGAATCCGACGTTTGGACATGCCCGTTCGACTTCGCCCAGGCCCTCGAATTCGACCCCATGCTCAAGCGCTTGCTGGCGGAAGAACCCGTCGCCCGTATCCGCATGCCCTATGGCGAGGGCGAGGCGTGGCTTGTCACCCGCTACGAGGACGTACGAACCGTCACCACCGACCGGCGCTTCAGCCGCGGTGCCGTCGTCGGCCGCGACTATCCGCGGATGACGCCCGAACCGATCATCCAGGCCGAGGCCATCAACGTGATGGATCCGCCGGCCAGCAGCAGGCTGCGCAGCCTGATCGCCAAAGGCTTCGCGCCGCATCATGTGGCCCGGATGCGGGTCCGCACCCAGCGCGTCGTGGACGAGCTGCTGGACCGGATGGCGGAGCACGGCGCCCCCGCCGACCTGGTCGGGCACGTGGCCTCGCCGCTGCCCATGACGACGATCTGCGAAGTCCTCGACATCCCCGAGGCGGACCGCTCCCAACTCCGCGCCAACGCCTGGACGATGATGGACGTCGGAGCGAGCGGCCGGGAGGCGGCGGTCCGGGCCAAGACCGAGCTCCGCGCCTACTTCACCACGCTGACGGCGGAGCGGCGCCGGAACCCCGGCGACGACCTGATCAGCACGCTGGCCCTCGCCCGCGACGGCGACGAGGTCCTCAATGATCAGGAGCTGGCGGTCATGGCCATGGTCCTGCTCATCACGGGCCAGGACACGACCTCCTACGAGATCGGCAACATCTCCTACACGCTGCTCACCCGGCCCGACGTGGCGGCCGAGTTGCGGGCCCGGCCCGAGGCGCTGCCGCAGGCGATCGAGGAACTGCTGCGGTACATCCCGTTCCGCAAGGGCGTCGGCATTCCGCGCGTCGCCATGGAGGACGTGCAGCTGAGCGGCGTCACGATCAAGGCCGGCGACATGGTGCACGTCTCGTACCTGACCGCCAACCGTGACGAGCGCAAGTTCGAGCGGTCCGACGAGCTCGACCTGAACCGGAAGTCACCGCCCCACATGGCCTTCGGCTGGGGCTCGCACCACTGCCTCGGCGCCCCGCTGGCGGCCATGGAACTCCAGGTCGCCCTGGGGAGCCTGCTGAAGCGCTTCCCGCAACTGATGCTGGCCGTGCCCAGCGAGGAAGTGCGCTGGAACACGTCATCGATCTGGCGCTATCCGGTGGCACTGCCGGTGGTGTGGTGAGGGCGGAGAGGCTGTGATCGCCGAGGGGACGGAAACCATGGACGAGACCTCCGGCCGGCGACGCCGCACGCCGATGCCCGCGAGCCGGACGCCCGCGAGGCTTGACCGGTCCGCTCGGCCCCTCCGCTGACGCCCAGGACATGCAGAAGGCCCATTCACGATCACGCGAATGGGCCTCTGGCCAGCTGTCGGGGTGGCGGGATTTGAACCCACGACCTCTTCGTCCCGAACGAAGCGCGCTGCCAAGCTGCGCTACACCCCGATGTTGCCTCGCGACCCGATTTCGCAGGTCTCCGGCGCAACGAGCTCTACTTTAGCGGACCGGGGCCCAGAGGCGAAATCCGATTCCGGGGGCCGCGCAGGTGGGGGCGTACGCGGTCGAGGAGGACGAGGGTGAGGGCCAGCGCGTAGAAGGCCAGGCCGAAGACGACGGCGTTGCCGAGGACGCCGGCGTAGCCCTGGAGATCGGCGTCCAGGAAGGGGTACGGGTAGCGGCCCTCGGTGCCGGGGTCGAGGAAGGCGCCGCGGATCAGGGCGAAGGGGAAGTAGAGGAGGGGGTAGGCCAGCCACTGCCAGGCGTGGCGCAGGAGGAAGCCGCCGGGCACGGTGAGCACGAGCCAGTCGAAGGCGGCCGCGAGCGGGGTCGCGGTGTGGAGGAGCTGGTTGGCGGCCGATTCGAGGGGCGTGCGCTCACTGGTCATGGAGAAGCCGCTGGAGTCATTGGACAGTACAAAGTGAAATACGAGACCGGTGATGGAGATGTACAGCAGTGCTGCGCCGGTGATCCGTGGGGAGAGCGCGGGGCGCGCGGTCCAGGCGCGGTGGGCGGCCCAGGCGAAGGTGATGGCCACCAGAATGTTGGACTGGATCGTGAAATAGCTGAACAGCCGACCCAGGTCGTCGGAGTCGATCGTGTCCAGCACGATGCCGGTGAGCGCGGCGAGGGCCACGAGCGCGCGCAAGGCCGCCGCGACGGGTCGGCGGCCCGTGGGGACGACCGCCGAGGCGGGGACGCCCGCCGCGCGGGGCGGGCCGAGCCGGGTGGTGGAGGAATTCGGGTCGATCATCCCCCCACCGTACGGGTGGCCTCCGGAAACCCTCCCGGATCAGTCGCGGTCGCGGGCGGTGAGGGTGAGGAGGGTGGCCTCGGGGGGACAGGCGAAGCGGACCGGGGTGTAGCGGTTGGTGCCGCAGCCCGCCGAGACGTGGAGGTAGGAGCGGTGGCCGCCGGCCCGGTGGGTGGAGAGGCCCTTGACCCGCTTGGTGTCGATGTCGCAGTTGGTGACCAGCGCGCCGTAGAAGGGGATGCACAGCTGGCCGCCGTGGGTGTGTCCGGCGAGGATCAAGGGATAGCGGTCGGCCGTGAAGGCGTCGAGCACCCGCAGGTAGGGGGCGTGGACGATCGCCAGCGAGAAGTCGGCGTCCTCTTGCGGGCCGCCGGTGACCTGCGCGTACCGGTCACGCTTGATGTGCGGGTCGTCGAGGCCGGTCAGGGCGATGTCGTAGCCCTCGACCTTGAGGTTGCCGCGGGTGTTCGTGAGGTTGACCCAGCCCGCCGAGTCGAAGCCGTCGCGCAGCTCCTCCCAGGGGTTGTGGATCACGCCGACGGCCGGGGCGTTGCCGTTGAGGCCGTGCCGGCCGCTGGCCTTCTCCAGGAGGTAGCGGGCGGGGTTGCGCAGCTTCGGGCCGTAGTAGTCGTTCGAGCCGAAGACGTACGCGCCGGGGAACTCCATCAGCGGGCCGAGCGCGTCCAGGGTCTCCGGCACGCCCTCGGGGTCGGAGAGGTTGTCGCCGGTGTTGATCACGAAGTCCGGTCGGAGCCCGGCCAGCGACTGGAGCCAGCGCTGCTTCTTGCGCTGCCCGCCGACCATGTGGATGTCCGAGACCTGGAGCACCCGCAGCGGCCGCATCCCCCGCGGCAGCACGGGCACGCTGACCCGCCGCAGCCGGAAGGAGCGGACTTCGAAGCCGGCGGCGTAGGCGATACCCGCCGCGCCGACCGCCGTGATTCCCAGAGGTACTCCGTATCGCGCGCGCATGCTGTCCATGGTCGCAGACCTCCTGGGTGCTCGGTGACGTCGGCCCGTTCCTGTGGATAACCCCCGCCCGTGGGGGAGTTGCGGGCCTCGGAGGGCGTGTGCCCCGCCGCACCGGCCGTTAATACGGGGCACGGGCGACATCGGAGTGCGAAGATTGCGGCATGACCACGCTCAAGTCCACGCTTCGCGACGACCTCACGACCGCCATCAAGGCGCGTGACGAGCTGCGCTCCTCCACGCTCCGCCTCACCCTCTCCGCCATCGCGTACGAGGAGACCGCGGGCAAGACCTCCCGGGAGCTGTCCGACGACGACGTGCTGAAGGTCATCACGCGTGAGGTGAAGAAGCGCCGCGAGGCCGCGGACGCGTTCGCCAAGGGCGGCCGCGCCGACTCGGCCGAGCGGGAGCGCGCGGAGGGCGAGGTGCTCGCCGCCTACCTGCCGACGCAGCTGTCCGACGAGGAGCTGTCCGCGATCGTCGCCGAGGCCGTGGCGGAGGCCAGGGCCGACGGCGCGGAAGGACCGCGGGCCATGGGCGCCGTCATGAAGATCGTGAAGCCGAAGGTCGCCGGCCGGGCCGACGGCGGGCGGGTCTCCGCCGAGGTGAAGAAGCTCCTCGCGGGCTGATCACCCGGAGCACACACGACAGGGGCGCCCGGACCGTGACGGTCCGGGCGCCCCTGCTCGTACGGGGGTCAGCGCCCGCCGACGATCCCCGGGCCCGGAGGGTTCCGCTTGCCCGGCTTGTCGCCGCCCTTGCCGGGCTTGCCCCGGCCGTTGCCCGTGCCCTGCTTCCCGGGCTTCGCGTCCCGGCCCGTCTCGGCGACCGGGACGGTGTCGAACGTCGGAGCCGGCTTGCCCTCCAGCGCCCCCGCCATGGCGTCGCGCCAGATGGGGCCCGGGGTGTCACCGCCGTAGACCTTGTCGTGGTAGACACCGCCGATGCTGATGCCTTCCATCTCGACGTTCTTGCCCGGGCCGCCGACCCAGACAGCGCCCGCCATGTTCGGGGTGTAGCCGACGAACCAGGCGGCCTTGCGCTCGTCCGTCGTACCGGTCTTGCCCGCGCTGTCCCGGCCGTCGAGCCCGGCCTCCTTGCCGGTGCCGTCCTCGACCACGCCCCGCAGGAGGGTGTTGACGGTGTCGGCGGTCTCCTCGGACATCGCGCGCGAGCACTGCGTCTTGGGAACGGTGATGCTCTTGCCGTTCGGACCGGTGGCCGAGTTGATGAGCACGGGGGTGCAGTACTTGCCACGGTTGGCGAAGGTGGCGTAGGCGGCCGCCATCCTCAGCGGCGACATGCCCTGGGTGCCGAGGGCGATCGACGGCACCTGGTCCATCTTCTGGCCGGAGGCCGGCTTGAGGCCCAGCTTCGAGGCCATCTTCGTCACCGGGCAGACGCCGACTTCACCGATCATCTGGATGAAGTAGGTGTTGACCGACTTGGCGGTCGCCTCCCGCATCCCGTACGGGCCGACCTCGCTCTTGTTCTCGTTGCTGACCATCTCGCCGCCGCCGTTGCGCCACGTGCCGTTGCACGTCTCGACCTCGTCCGGGTAGGCCATCTGGAACGGCGAGGAGTAGGTCCTGTTCGGCGAGATGCCCTCCTCCAGGGCGGCCGCCGCGAGGATCGGCT
The DNA here is from genome assembly GCF_018614525.1 of Streptomyces sp. ISL-11. GTDB lineage: Bacteria > Actinomycetota > Actinomycetes > Streptomycetales > Streptomycetaceae > Streptomyces. The sequence continues at coordinate 79,084 of NZ_JAGGOL010000018.1, read as the reverse complement.
TGAAGGTCGAACCGGTCTGGAACCCGTAGTTCGACCCGCCCTGCGCGTGGTCGGCGGAGAAGTTGATCTGCGTCTGGTTCTCACCGAAGCCGTACGGCCGTGACTGCCCCATGCCGAGCACCTTGCCGGTGCCGGGCTCGACGATCGATACCGCGGTGGCCACTGAATCGTTCTGATAGACGTGATCGCTGATCGACTTCTGCACGGACTTCTGGGTCTGCGGGTCCAGGGTCGTCCGGATCGTCATGCCGCCCTCGTTCCAGCGCTTGGCCCGCGCTTCCTTCGTCTTGCCGAAGGCGGGGTCCTGGAGGAAGGTCTCGCGGACGTAGTCGCAGAAGAAGCCGGCGCCGTCGACGGCGGTGATGCAGCCGCTCTTGGGCCGGGTGATCTTGAGCTTGAGCGGCTTGGCCTGGGCGGCGGTGGCCTCGGCCGGCGTGATGTTCTTGAGGTCGGCCATCCGCTGCAGCACGGTGTTGCGCCGCTTGGTGGCCTCCTTGGGGGCGTTGACCGGGTCGAAGCGGCTCGGCGACTGGACGATGCCGGCCAGCAGCGCGGACTCGTCCAGGGTGAGGTCCTTGGCGTGCTTGCTGAAGTACCGCTGGGCGGCGGCCTCGACGCCGTAGGACTGCTGACCGAAGAACGTGATGTTCAGGTAGTTGTTCAGGATCCGCTTCTTGCCCAGCTCCTTCTCGACCTGGATGGCGTACTTCAGCTCCTTGACCTTGCGGCCGAGGGTCTGCTGCGTGGCGACGGCGACCTTGTCGGGGTCGTCACCGGCCTCCTCCACGAAGATGTTCTTGACGTACTGCTGGGTGAGGGTGGACGCACCCTCGGAGACCCCGCCGGACTGGGCGTTCTTGTTGACGGCGCGGAGCACGCCCTTGAGGTCGACCGCACCGTGCTCGTAGAAGCGCGCGTCCTCGATCGCGACGATCGCCTGCTGCATGTACGGCGAGATGTCGTTGAGCGGTATGACCGTGCGGTCGCGGGAGTACACCTTGGCGATCTCGCCGCCCTGGGCGTCGAGGATGGTGGTGCGCTGACTGAGCGGTGGGGTCTTGAGACTGGCGGGGATCTCGTCGAACCCCTCGACCGATCCCTTCGCCGCGAGACCGAAGGCGCCGACGGCCGGCAGGGCGAGGCCCGCCAGAACCGCTCCGGAGAGCACGCTGACACCGAGGAACTTCGCGGCCTGCCGGGTCACGTTGGGACCCTCGCCGGAGCGCTTCTTACCCATGGGGGGAAGCCTACGTTCTCATTCGGCGGACAGACGCCCGTGTGTTCGCCTACGCTGTTTCACGCCAGTCACTGCGGTGCGGTTCAGCACCATCGTCAGCATCACTCTTGTGAGTGATGAGACGTGTCCGTATTGCCGCTCGTGTCACCCTGTGACCGCCATAACCAGGGTGAACTGCCCCCATATGCAGGGGTAGGTCGCTAATGTCGCCAGGTCACTCCGTTGGGTGATCTGCCGCGTACGCATAGTCCGTTCGGGCCATCCAAGATTGGGCCCGAAGGGGGTGTTGCCCCCTGCCCGCCTTCCGTAACGTCCTCAACTGGCAACGGTGAATATGCCGCTGCCGCCGTGGGGGAGCCTCAATTCGGGAGAGGACGGCGCCAGCATGGGCTGGGTAACCGACTGGAGTGCGCAGGCAGCCTGCCGCACTACCGATCCGGATGAACTATTCGTTCAGGGCGCAGCGCAGAACAGGGCCAAGGCGGTCTGCACCGGGTGCCCGGTGCGTACGGAGTGCCTGGCCGACGCGCTGGACAACCGCGTCGAGTTCGGTGTGTGGGGCGGGATGACGGAGCGCGAGCGGCGGGCGCTGCTCAGGCGCCGGCCGACGGTCACGTCGTGGCGCAGGCTCCTGGAGACCGCCCGTACGGAATACGAGCGCGGCGCGGGGATCCTGCCGCTGGGCGACGAGGACTTCGACACGTACGCGGCGGTCGGCTAGCCGGGACCGCCTGCGGTGAGGTGCCACGGTGCCGTCATCCGCGCGTACGGGCAGGCCCGCGCCTTCGGCGTGCTCGGCCGGTGTCACTGACAGGCATGCCCACGGAGTCGTCAGTGGCCTTCAGCGGCGCTCTCCCCGCTGTCATGCCGTGCCGTCATGCCGTCCCGCGCCTCTGTCGGCACGTCAGGGGTCGATGGCGGGTGCCCTCGCCCCTTTGAGTCCTTACGCGCTTTCCGCGCTGTCCCTGTCCTGAGTGGCTTCCTTGGCGTCTCCGGTTTCCGATGACGTTTCCGATGACGTTTCCGATGACGTTTCCGATGGTTCTGATGTGTCAGAGGGTTCCGAGGTCTCCGGGGTTCCCGATGTGGTGACAGTGATGACAGCGGGCTGAACGGCGAGGTGTTCGCCGACGGCCCGCAGTCCCGCCAGGTCGTGCACATCACCCGGCAGGGCGGTGACCTCGGCCACCGCGACCTCGGGGTGCAGTGCGGTGAAGCGATCGCGTGTGCGGCGTTCGCGGGTGAGCACCTGCATCCGCTCGGCATGCAGCCGCAGCAGACCGGCAGTCAGCCGCGCGGTGGATTCTCCTGAAGAGGTGGGCTGGGGGAGGCCGCCGCTCTCGGGAGGGGACGGGACCGTGGGAGTGCCGGTACCCGGGGCGTCAACGGTACGTGAGCCAGCTTGCCCGCTGTCACGATCCACAATGCCGGTTCCGTCAAGATTTTCTGATGGTTCCATCGCCGCTCCGCCGGAGCCGTCCAGCAGGGCCTCCGCCGCGGCCAGCGCCCGCTCCGCAGACAGCCGCGCGGCCCCGCTGCCGTGCACGCGATTGAGGACGAGACCGGCCAGCGGCATGCGCTCCGCGGCCAGCCGCTCCACGAAGTACGCGGCCTCGCGCAGCGCGTCCCGCTCCGGTGCCGCGACGACCAGGAAGGCCGTCCCCGGCGCCTGGAGCAGCCGGTACGTGGCGTCCGCGCGGGTGCGGAAGCCGCCGAACATGGTGTCCATGGCGGCCACGAAGGTCTGGACGTCACGCAGGAGCTGTGCGCCCATCAGCTTGTTGAGGGGGCCGCTCATCACCGACATGCCGACGCCCAGGAACTTCATCCCGGCGCGGCCGCCGATCTTGGCCGGCGCCATCAGCACCTTGATGAATTTCCCGTCCAGGAACGACCCCAGGCGGTTCGGGGCGTCCAGGAAGTCCAGCGCGGAGCGGCTCGGCGGGGTGTCGACGACGATGAGGTCCCACTCGTCGCGGGCGCGGAGCTGGCCGAGCTTCTCCATGGCCATGTACTCCTGCGTGCCCGCGAAGCCGGCCGACAGGGACTGGTAGAAGGGGTTCTCCAGGATCGCGCGGGCGCGCTCCTTGTCGGCGTGCGCCTCGACTATCTCGTCGAAGGTCCGCTTCATGTCGAGCATCATGGCGTGCAGCTCGCCACCGGCGGAGGAGTCGATTCCGGGCACCTGGCGCGGCACGTTGTCGAGCTCGTCGATGCCCATGGACTGCGCGAGCCTGCGGGCCGGGTCGATGGTGAGGACGACGACCTTCCGCCCGCGCTCGGCCGCTCGTACACCCAGCGCGGCCGCGGTCGTGGTCTTGCCGACGCCGCCCGAGCCGCAGCACACCACGATGCGGGTGCGGGGATTGTCCAGGACGGAATCGATGTCGAGGACCTCGGCGGTGTCCAGACCGTTCGTCTGACCTGTCAACGCGCCACTCCTTGCGTCCGCAGTTTGCGCGCCATGCGGTACAAACCCGCCAGGTCCACGCCGTCGCCGAGCAGTTCCAGTTCGTACGTGGGGAGGCCGAGCCCCGATATCTCCCCGCGGCCGCGGCGCTCCAGGGCGAGCCGCTCGGTGTGCTCGCGGGCCTGCGCCACCAGGGGGTCCACCAGCCGCTCGGCGAGGCCCGCGTGGCGCGCGCCGCCGAAGCCGGTGCGCTCCAGGGCGTGCGAGAGGGTACGGGCGACCGCGGCGCGGCCACCGTTCGCGGCGACCTCCACGGCCGCCTCGTCCAGTATCTCGGGGCGCACCATATTGATCACGACGCCGCCCACCGGCAGCTGGGCCGCGCGCAGTTCCGCGATTCCGTCCACGGTCTCCTGGACCGGCATCTCCTCCAGGAGCGTCACCATGTGCACAGCCGTCTCGGGCGACTTGAGCACCCGCATCACGGCCTGTGCCTGGTTGTGGATCGGGCCGATCCGGGCCAGCCCGGCGACCTCGTCGTTGACGTTGAGGAAGCGGGTGATCCGGCCGGTGGGCGGGGCGTCCATGATCACGTGGTCGTAGACGAACCTGCCGGCACGGTCCTTACGGCGCACGGCCTCGCACGCCTTGCCGGTCAGCAGGACGTCCCGCAGCCCCGGTGCGATGGTCGTCGCGAAGTCGATCGCGCCGAGCTTCTTCAGCGCGCGGCCCGCGCTGCCGAGCTTGTAGAACATCTGGAGGTAGTCGAGGAGCGCCCGCTCGGCGTCGATGGCCAGCGCGTAGACCTCGCCGCCCCCGCCGGGAGCGACGGCGATCTTCCGCTCCTCGTAGGGCAGCGCTTCGGTCTCGAAGAGCTGCGCGATGCCCTGTCGCCCTTCCACCTCGACCAGAAGGGTGCGTCTGCCCTCGGCGGCGAGGGCGAGCGCGAGTGCCGCGGCGACCGTGGTCTTGCCGGTTCCGCCCTTGCCGCTGACGACATGGAGCCTGCTCATGATTTGGAGCCTAACCAGTCCCCGGGCGGGCTACGCACGAGGCTGTCGGTATCAGGCATTACAGTCGGGCCCATGACCAAGTGGGAATACGCGACGGTGCCGCTCCTCGTGCACGCGACCAAGCAGATTCTGGACACCTGGGGCGAGGACGGCTGGGAGCTCGTCCAGGTCGTCCCGGGTCCCAACAACCCCGAGCAGCTCGTGGCCTACCTCAAGCGGGAGAAGGCGTGAGCGCGGTCGAGGCAAGGCTCACCGAGCTCGGCCTGACCCTGCCCGACGTCGTCCCGCCGCTGGCCGCGTACCAGCCGGCCGTCCGCAGCGGCGCGTACGTGTACACCGCCGGCCAGCTGCCGATGGTCAAGGGCGCCGTGCCCGCGACCGGCAAGGTCGGCGCCGAGGTCAGTGCCGAGCAGGCCAAGGAGCTCGCGGCGATCTGCGCGCTGAACGCCCTGGCCGCCGTGAAGTCGGTCATCGGCGACCTCGACAAGATCGTCCGCGTGGTCAAGGTCGTGGGCTTCGTCGCCTCCGCCTCTGACTTCACCGCTCAGCCGGGTGTCCTCAACGGCGCCAGCGAGCTGCTGGGAGAGGTGCTGGGCGATAAGGGCGTCCACGCGCGCTCCGCCGTGGGTGTGGCCGTGCTGCCGCTGGACGCACCGGTCGAGGTCGAGATCATGGTCGAGGTCAGGGACTGACCGCCGGGCGGCGCCGCCCGGTCGCCGCCCCTTGAATGTCCCCTCGAACATCCGCGCGTGAGCGCATAGCATCCGGCCATGTCGACTTCGAACGGCCAGTGGTATCCGCCGGAGTGGCCGGACCGGATCAGAGCGCTCACGAACGGTGCGCTCGAACCCGTGGCGCCCCGCCGCGCCGCGACCGTGCTGCTGCTGCGCGACGGGTCCGACGGCCCCGCCGTCCACATGCTGCGCAGACGCGCCTCCATGGCCTTCGCCGGAGGCGCGTACGCGTATCCGGGCGGCTCCGTCGACCCGCGCGACGCCCGCGACGTGCCCTGGGCGGGCCCCTCGCGTACGGCCTGGGCCGACCGCCTCGGCGTCGACGCCGCCACGGCCCAGGCCATCGTCTGCGCGGCCGTCCGGGAGACCTTCGAGGAAGCGGGCGTGCTGCTGGCCGGCCCGACGCCCGACACCGTCGTCGCGGACACCACCGGTGCCTCCTGGGAGGCCGACCGCGCCGCCCTGGTCACCCGCGAGCTGTCCTTCGCCGACCTCCTCGACCGGCGCGGCCTGGTCCTGCGCAGCGACCTCCTGGGCGGCTGGGCCCGCTGGATCACGCCGGAGTTCGAACCGCGCCGCTACGACACCTGGTTCTTCGTCGCCGCCCTGCCCGAGGGCCAGCGCACCCGCAACGCCTCCACGGAGGCGGACCGTACCGAGTGGATCGGCCCGGCCGCGGCGGCGGCCGGCTACGACCGGGGCGAGCTGCTGATGATGCCGCCCACCATCTCCACGCTGCGGGCGCTGCTCCCGTACGCGAACGTGGCCGAGGTCCTGGCCGCCGCGGGTGAGCGGGATCTCACGCCCGTACTCGCCCAGGCGCGCCTCGTCGCGGGCGAGATCGTGCTGAGCTGGCCGGGGCACGACGAATTCACCAAGCACCTCTCCGCCCACTCCACCCCTGCGGGACCCTCGGAGGCCGACTCATGACATCCGCGACCGATCTCCCCGGCCGCCCGCGCGCCGGCGCCCCCGGCGGCCCCGCGACCGACCGCGCGGTGTGCGTGCTCGCCCCCAACCCCTCCGCGATGACGCTGGACGGCACGAACACCTGGATCGTCTCCGAGCCGGACTCCGACCTCGCCGTGGTCGTCGACCCCGGCCCGCTGGACGAGAGCCACCTCCGGGCGGTCATCGCCACGACGGAGGCCGCGGGCAAACGCGCCGCCCTGACCCTCCTCACCCACGGCCACCCCGACCACTCCGGCGGCGCGGCACGCTTCGCCGAGCTGACCGGTACGCGCGTGCGCGCGCTGGACCCCGCGCTCCGTCTGGGTGGTGAGGGTCTCGGCGTGGGCGACGTCATCACCACCGGTGGCCTGGAGATGCACGTCCTGTCCACCCCCGGCCACACGGCGGACTCCCTGTGCTTCCACCTGCCCGCCGACGGGGCGGTGCTCACCGGTGACACGGTCCTGGGCCGGGGCACCACGGTCGTCGCGCACCCCGACGGCCGGCTCGGCGACTACCTGGACTCACTGCGCCGGCTGCGCTCGCTCACGACCGAGGAAGGCGTGAACACGGTGCTGCCCGGGCATGGTCCCGTCCTCGACGACGCCCAGGGGGCGATCGACTTCTACCTCATCCACCGGGCGAAGCGGCTCGCACAGGTCGAGACGGCGGTGGAGAGCGGCTATCGCACACCGCCGGAGGTGGTCGCCCATGTCTACGCGGACGTCGACCGCTCACTGTGGCCGGCGGCGGAGCTGTCGGTACGGGCTCAGCTGGACTACCTGGAGGAGCACGGCCTGATCTGAGGGCGCCGCCCGCGTCGCGTACGGAGCCGGCGCGGTCTTTCGGGCCGTGACGTCTCGCGCGCGGCCCATCACGCCTGATGGCGGGTAACTTCCGTGCTGCCACGGCGAACCACGGCGTAGGTGGCTGAACCGGGCGAAAATCCCCGTCCGTTCCCCTCGGGCACCGCGGCCGTCGGCTCGCGGGCCGGAGAGCCGGCTGGGGCGCGTTGAGCGCTTCCCTCGGCCCCTGTCCTCCCCGGCCGCGCGCACGGGCCTGTCGGCCCTGCTCACGGCCCTCCACGGCACCTTCGCGAAGCGATCGTCCCGTCCGGGCCCATGCGAAAGGCCCCCGCCATCCGTGGCGGGGGCCTTTCGTGTGTTCACGGGCCGGTGGCCGCGGCTCGTCCGCTCAGCGGGAGCGCTTGGCGAGACGCTCCACGTCCAGCAGGATCACCGCGCGGGCCTCCAGGCGGAGCCAGCCGCGTCCGGCGAAGTCCGCGAGGGCCTTGTTGACCGTCTCGCGGGAGGCGCCGACCAGCTGGGCCAGCTCCTCCTGCGTGAGGTCGTGCACCACGTGGATGCCCTCTTCGGACTGCACACCGAAGCGGCGGGACAGGTCCAGGAGGGCCTTGGCGACACGGCCGGGTACGTCCGAGAAGACGAGGTCCGACATCGAGTCGTTGGTGCGGCGCAGTCGCCGGGCGACGGCGCGCAGCAGAGCCGTGGCCACCTCGGGCCGGGCGTTGAGCCAGGGCTGGAGGTCGCCGTGGCCGAGGCCGAGCAGCTTGACCTCGGTGAGGGCGGTGGCCGTGGCCGTGCGCGGTCCGGGGTCGAAGAGCGACAGCTCTCCGATGAGCTCACCCGGGCCGAGGACGGCCAGCATGTTCTCGCGGCCGTCCGGGGAGGTGCGGTGAAGCTTCACCTTGCCCTCGGTCACCACGTAGAGGCGGTCACCTGGGTCCCCTTCGTGGAACAGGGCGTCGCCCCTCGCGAGGGTGGCCTCGCCCATGGAGGCGCGCAGCTCAGCGGCCTGCTCGTCATCGAGCGCCGCGAAAAGCGGGGCGCGCCGCAGAACGTCGTCCACGAGTTCTCTCCTTGTCGACATGCACAGAGGACCGTGGTCCCCATGATGCCCGTCGGTAAAACTGTGTGATCAAACACAAGTGTCGCGCATCGTCGCCCGGAGCCCTACGGCAGGGGTCCGATTGGGCTGTGGTTTTCCTGCGCACGGGCCGGATGTCAGCGGCGGGCTTTAGTCTGGCCGGGTGTCCAATACGCCGGTGAGAGCACAGGGCAAGGGGGCCGGGAGGGTGACCCGGGTTCGTGATTCCGCTGTGGGCGAACGCACGCCCGCGAAGAAGAAGAAAGCCACGACCGAGGACAAAGTGCCGGTCGAAGGCGCGGCCGAACGGGCGGGCGGAGCCGAATCTTCCGCTAAAAGCGAGGTCACGGGGGGCGCATCGGTTCCGAGGGCGAAACGCGCGCCCCGGGGGGAGCCGAAGCCCGAGTCGCGGACCGCCCTCGTCCGCCGCGCGCGCCGCATCAACCGCGAGCTCGCCGAGGTCTACCCCTACGCGCACCCCGAGCTCGACTTCGAGAACCCCTTCGAGCTCCTGGTCGCCACGGTCCTCTCCGCTCAGACCACGGACCTGCGGGTCAACCAGACCACCCCGGCCCTCTTCGCCGCCTACCCCACGCCCGAGGACATGGCCACCGCCGACCCCGAGGCGCTGGAGCAGCTGATCCGGCCGACCGGCTTCTTCCGGGCCAAGGCCAAGTCGCTCATAGGGCTCTCCACCGCGCTGCGCGACCGGTTCGGCGGCGAGGTGCCCGGCCGGCTGGAGGACCTGGTGTCGCTGCCCGGCGTCGGCCGCAAGACGGCCAACGTCGTGCTGGGCAACGCCTTCGGTGTCCCCGGAATCACCGTGGACACCCATTTCGGCCGGCTCGTGCGGCGCTGGAAGTGGACGGAGGAGACGGACCCGGAGAGGGTGGAGGCCGTGATCTGCGACCTCTTCCCGAAGAGCGAGTGGACGATGCTCTCGCACCGCGTCGTCTTCCACGGCCGGCGCATCTGCCACTCCCGCAAGCCCGCCTGCGGCGCCTGTCCGATCGCCCCGCTCTGCCCGTCGTACGGCGAGGGCGAGACGGACCCGGAGAAGGCCGGGAAGCTCCTGAAGTACGAGAAGGGCGGGCTGCCCGGCCAGCGGCTCAAGCCCCCGCCGGACTACCCGGGCCTGCCGGCGAGCCCCATAGGAGCGGAATGACCGCTCGTCCGCCCGCCGGACGCTCGCCCGCCCAGTGACCGCACCAACGCCTAGGGGACCCGCATGACGAGCACGTACGGCCGAGGGGCCGCCATCACCGCCGAGGGGCTGCCCACGTGGCTGGAGCCCGTCGCGCGTGCGTCGGAGACGATCGAGCCGCATCAGCTCAGCCGTTTCCTGCCCCCCGACCAGGGCGGCCGCCAGTCCGCCGTGCTCATCCTCTTCGGTGACGGCCCCCACGGCCCGGAGCTGCTCCTCCTGGAGCGGGCCGGCACGCTGCGCTCGCACGCGGGGCAGCCGTCGTTCCCCGGCGGCGCCCTCGATCCCGAGGACGGCGACCCGGCCGGCGGCGGGCTGGTGCGGGCAGCGCTGCGCGAGGCCCAGGAGGAGACCGGGGTGGACCCCGCGAGCGTCCAGATCTTCGGGGTCCTGCCGCAGCTCTACATCCCCGTCAGCGGTTTCGTCGTCACGCCCGTGCTCGGCTGGTGGCGCGAGCCCGGGCCGGTCGCGCCGGTCGACCAGGCCGAGACCGCCCGCGTCTTCGCCGTGCCGGTGACCGAGCTGACCGACCCGGAGAACCGGGCCATGGCGGTACACCCCAGCGGTCACACCGGCCCGGCCTTCCGGGTCGGCGGCGCGCTCGTATGGGGGTTCACCGCAGGCGTGATCGACCGGATCCTGCACTACGCCGGCTGGGAGCGTCCGTGGGACCGGGATCGGCGGGTCCCCCTGGACTGGCGGGCCTGAAGGGCATGAGACGGTGATCCCGACCCCACCGCACGCCGGGGCGACGACACCGCCGACAACATCATTGCGAGGCATTTCCCGGTGAACGTGCTGGACATCGTGCTGCTGGTCGCCGCCGTGTGGTTCGCCGTCGTCGGCTACCGCCAAGGCTTCGTCGTCGGGATCCTGTCCGTCATCGGCTTCGTCGGCGGCGGACTGGTCGCGGTGTATCTGCTCCCGTTGATCTGGGACAGCGCCACCGGCGAGGCCAACCCCGGCACGGCGGCCGCCGTCGCGGCCGTCGTCATCATCATCGTCTGCGCCTCCATCGGCCAGGCCGCCACCACCCACCTGGGCAACAAACTCCGCCGCCACATCACCTGGTCACCGGCCCGCGCCCTGGACGCCACGGGCGGCGCGCTCGTCAACGTCCTCGCGATGCTGCTGGTCGCCTGGCTGATCGGCTCCGCCCTGGCCGGTACGTCCCTGCCGACCCTCGGCAAGGAGGTCCGCAACTCCAAGGTGCTGCTCGGCGTCGCACGGGTCGTACCGGCGCAGGCCAACACCTGGTTCGCCGACTTCAGCACCGCCCTCGCGCAGAACGGCTTCCCGCAGGTCTTCGCGCCCTTCTCCACCGAGCCGATCACCAACGTGCCGCCGCCCGACCCGCGGCTCGCCGGGGGCCCCGTCGCCACGGCCGCCCAGGCCAGCATCGTCAAGGTCGTCGGCACCGCTCCCAGCTGCGGCAAGGTCCTGGAAGGCACCGGCTTCGTCTTCGCGCCCCAGCGGGTGATGACCAACGCCCACGTCGTCGGCGGGGTGGACGAGCCGACCGTGCAGATCGGCGGCCAGGGCCGGCAGTACGACGCGAAGGTCGTCCTCTACGACTGGAAGCGCGACATCGCCGTCCTCGACGTGCCCCAGCTCCGGGCGCCCGTCCTGCGCTTCGCCGAGGCGGACGCGGAGACCGGCAGGAGCGCCATCGTCGCCGGCTTCCCCGAGAACGGCTCGTACGACGTGCGCGCGGCCCGCGTCCGCAGCCGCGTCCAGGCCAACGGCCCGGACATCTACCACCGCGGCAACGTCCGCCGCGATGTCTACTCCCTCTACGCCACCGTCCGTCAGGGCAACTCCGGAGGCCCGCTGCTCACCCCGGACGGCAGGGTCTACGGCGTGGTCTTCGCGAAGTCCCTCGACGACGCCGACACGGGCTACGCCCTCACCGCCGACGAGGTGCGCGAGGACGCCCTCAACGGCCGTACGGCCGACCAGCGGGTGAACACCCAGGGCTGCGCCCTCTGAGGTCCGGACGGGGCGCCCACGGGCGCCCCGGGCCGCTCAGCGGGCGCGCGGGTGGTGGCGCAGCCGCGCGGACACCCATCGCGCGCGGCGGCTGATGATCCGAGGGATGCCGATGAGGGGGTCGTGCCCGGCCGCCGGCCGATGCTCACCCCGCTCGGGAACCTCGCTCACAGCCAGTGCGGCGTCGCCCTCGGCGCGCCGCTCCTGAGTCACGTCACGGTAGTCGTGCGTCCAGCCCATACCGAGGTCTGTGCCCGGCCCCGGAGGTCGGTAATCGCCCAGGGGTCGCCCAATTGGCCTATGCGCCGGGCAATTGGCCGTTCGAGGAACGGACGTTCCGGCCCGTCCGGAGACGGGCCCGTCAGGGGTCAGCGGTCGGGCTCGGGGTCCTTGAGCCAGCTGATCAGCTCGGTGGAGAACGCCACCGGATCCTCTTCGTGGGGGAAGTGCCCGAGCCCGTCGAACAGCCGCCAGCGGTACGGCGCCTCCACGTACTCCCCGGACCCCGCCGCGCTGCGCGTACGCATCACCGGATCGAGGGAACCGTGCAGGTGCAGCGTGGGCACCCGCACCGGGCGCTTCATCCGGCGGTTGAACTGGATGCCGTCCGGCCGCGCCATGGACCGCACCATCCAGCGGTACGGCTCGATCGAACAGTGGGCCGTCGACGGGATCGACATGGCCCGGCGGTACGCCTCGACCGCCTCGTCCTCCGGCAGCCGCGGCCCAGACCACTCCCGCACCAGACGCCCCACCAGTGCCGCGTCATCCGCGACCAGCCGGCGCTCCGGCAGCCACGGCCGCTGGAAACCCCAGACGTACGAACCCGCCGCGCTCTGCTTGACGTCGGCCAGCATCGCCGAGCGCCAGCGGCGCGGGTGCGGCATCGAGGAGACCGCGAGCCTGCGCACCAGCTTCGGCCGCATCACGGCCGCCGTCCACGCCAGATAGCCGCCCAGGTCGTGACCGACCAGGGCGGCGTCCGGCTCGCCGAGGGAGCGGATCACGCCGGTGATGTCGAGGGCGAGGTTCGCCGGGTCGTAGCCGCGCGGCGTACGGTCGCTGCCGCCCACTCCGCGCAGATCCATCGCCACAGCCCGGAAACCGGCCTCCGCGAGCGCCGGGAGCTGGTGCCGCCACGTCCACCAGAACTGCGGGAAGCCGTGCAACAGCAGCACCAGAGGCCCCTCGCCCATCTCGGCGATGTGGAACCGCGCGCCGTTCGCCGCGACGTCCCGGTGTGTCCAGGGACCCTCGGCGCGCACGACCGACGTGCCGGATGGTGCCGACGGCGGCGTGTGCGACGGCGGTCCGGCCGTCACCGGAGGGCCCTCCCGGCCGGGCGGAGTGGTGGGGTCGGGCTCGGACGCGGGCGCTGCGGGAGTATCGGGCACCGTCATACGGTCGAGCGTGTCACAGATGCGTCGCCACGGCCCGTGCCCGTCAACGGCCGGGGGTGCGGCTTGACGGTGCCCAGCACCGCAGCGGTCTGCTTCGCGGAGGCAATGCTCTTCTCGGGCTTGCTGACCTTCTTGAACCGGCCCACCGCCAGGAGCCCCAGCAGCGCCGCGACCACCAGGAACGCGCCACCGACGATCAGGAACGACCAAGCCAGGCCCAGGCCGAGGTTGTGGATCCCGTACGCCGCCGCGAAGCTCAGCACCGGCAGCGAGAACAGCGCCAGCGTGCCGGCCGCGGCGATCGCGCCACCACCGATGCCGACCCGCTTCGCGTCCTGCCGCAGCTCCGCCTTGGCCAGCGCGATCTCGTCGTGCACCAGCGCGGACAGCTCGGTGGTGGCCGTCGCCATCAGCTGGCCGAGGCTGCGCTCCGAGCCACTCGCACCGGCCGCCGCACCGTTCGCCGCACCGTCGTCGGCTGCGCTCATCGCTGCTCCCTCATCCTCGTCAGCTTCGTCGTCCGCGGGTTTTCAGCGGATGTAAAGACTCTCAGATCATGCCGGACCATCGTCGCCGGTGGGTCGTCCGGCGGCGACTTCCGCCAAGCGGCGGTGCTCGGCGGCCTTGGCCTCAAGGATTGCCGCCATCCGAAGGTGGTATTCCGGATTGTCCTGCTCGTAGATGTCCGGGATGCCGTCCTGGTCATCGTCGCGCTCCTCGTCCGCCCACAGCTGCTTGTACTTGTTGTCGCGCAGCTTGAGCAGCACGCTCGCGAGCACGGCCGCTATCAGCGAGCCGACCAGCACGGCGGCCTTGATCTCGTCGGTGAGCAGCGGGTCCCCGTCGAAGGCGAGTTCACCGATCAGCAGCGACACGGTGAAGCCGATGCCCGCGAGCGAGGCGACGGCCAGCACGTCCGGCCACTTCAGGTCGGGGTTGAGCTCCGCCCTGGTGAACCGCGCCGCCAGCCAGGTCCCGCCGAACACGCCGATCGCCTTGCCGATGACCAGGCCGAGTACGACACCCAGCGTCTCGGGCCTGCGGAACACGTCCGACAGGGCACCGCCGGAGATCGCGACACCCGCCGAGAAGAGCGCGAACAACGGCACGGCCAGGCCCGCCGAAAGAGGGCGCACGAGGTGTTCGATGTGCTCGCCGGGGGAGTGCCGCTCGCCCTCGTGGCGGGTGCAGCGCAGCATCAGGCCCATGGCCACGCCGGCGATGGTGGCGTGAACGCCGCTGTTGTACATCAGCGCCCAGTTGACGATGCCCAGCGGTACGTAGACGTACCAGCCGCGCACGCCCTTGCGGAGCAGCAGCCAGAAGACGGCCAGGCCCGCGACGGCGAAGCCGAGAGCGGTGAAGTCGAGCTTCTGGGTGAAGAAGATCGCAATGATCAGGATCGCGAAGAGGTCGTCGACGACGGCGAGCGTCAGCAGGAACGCCCGCAGGGCCGAGGGCAGGGACGTGCCGATGACCGCCAGGACGGCGAGCGCGAAGGCGATGTCGGTGGCGGTGGGGACCGCCCAGCCGGCCGTCGAACCGTTCCCCGCGGTGACGACCGTGAAGTAGACGAGGGCGGGCGCGGCCATGCCGCAGACGGCGGCGACGACGGGCAGCACGGCGGCCTTGGGGTCGCGCAGCTCGCCCGCGACCAGCTCGCGTTTGAGCTCGATGCCGGCGACGAAGAAGAAGACGGCGAGCAGGCCGTCGGCCGCCCAGTGCTGGACGGACAGGTCCAGGCCGAGCGCGCCGGGACCGAAGTGGAAGGAACGGACCGATTCGTAGCTCTCGCGGATCGGGGTGTTCGCCCAGATCACCGCGGCGACGGCGGCTACGAGCAGCAGCACGCCGCCCACGGTCTCGGTCCGCAGGGCGTCGGCGAGGTAGTTCCGCTCGGGCAGCGGCAACCGGCCGAGGAAGACGGAGCGGCGGTTCTTGGGCGCGGCCACGGCGGAGGACCTCCTGGGGTCGACTGGATACACGTGTGGTGTGTGCCGACCAGACTTCCCGGCGCGCCTTTGATTCTTGTCGCGATCTTTACGCGACAAGTACTTACCTTAGCCGGAAAGAGTGAGAGGCACCCGGCGTGGCGCCGGGTGCCTCTCGTTCGTACAGGCTGCGAGCTGGGCTATTGGCGGGTCAGTCCTCGCTGGGCGCGGCCGGGAGCTGGGACTGGATGAGGTCCATGACCGAGGAGTCGGTCAGCGTGGTCACATCGCCGAGGGTGCGGTTCTCGGCCACGTCGCGCAGCAGCCGGCGCATGATCTTCCCCGAGCGGGTCTTGGGCAGCTCGGCCACCGGCAGGATCCGCTTGGGCTTGGCGATCGGGCCGAGCTGCTTGCCCACGTGGGCGCGCAGCTCCTCGACCAGACCTTCCTCCTGGGCGTCGGCATTGCCGCGCAGGATGACGAAGGCGCAGATCGCCTGGGTCGTCTGCGGGTCGTTCGCGCCGACGACGGCCGCCTCGGCGACCTTCGGGTGGGAGACGAGGGCGGACTCGACCTCGGTGGTGGAGATGTTGTGTCCGGAGACGAGCATGACGTCGTCCACCCGGCCGAGCAGCCAGATGTCGCCGTCCTCGTCCTTCTTGGCACCGTCGCCCGCGAAGTACTTGTTCTCGAAGCGCGACCAGTAGGTGTCGAGGTAGCGCTGGTCGTCGCCCCAGATCGTGCGGAGCATGGACGGCCACGGCTCGGTGAGCACGAGATAGCCGCCGGAGCCGTCGGGCACCTCGCGGGCGTCGTCGTCGACGACCGTCGCGGCGATGCCGGGCAGCGGCACCTGGGCCGAACCGGGTTTGGCCTCCGTCACCCCGGGCAGCGGGCTGATCATGATGCCGCCGGTCTCGGTCTGCCACCACGTGTCAACGACGGGCGTCCGGTCGCCGCCGATGTGCTTGCGGTACCAGATCCACGCCTCGGGGTTGATCGGTTCGCCGACCGATCCCAGGACGCGCAGGCTGCTCAGATCGAACTTGGCCGGGATGTCGTCGCCCCACTTCATCGCGGCACGGATCGCGGTCGGTGCGGTGTAGAGGATGGTGACGCCGTACTTCTGGACGATCTCCCACCAGCGACCCTGGTGCGGGCTGTCGGGGGTGCCCTCGTAGAGCACCTCGGTGGCGCCGTTGCTCAGCGGGCCGTAGACGATGTACGAGTGGCCGGTCACCCAGCCGACGTCGGCCGTGCACCAGAAGACGTCCGACTCCGGCTTGAGGTCGAAGACGGCGTGGTGGGTGTACGAGACCTGGGTGAGGTAGCCACCGGTGGTGTGCAGGATGCCCTTCGGCTTACCGGTGGTGCCCGAGGTGTAGAGGATGAACAGCGGGTGCTCGGCGTCGAACGCCTGGGGCGTGTGCTGGTCGGACTGGCTCTCCACCAGGTCGTGCCACCACACGTCGCGGCCCTCGGTCCAGGCGATGTCCTCCTGGCCCGTGCGGCGCACGACGAGGACGCTGCGGACGTTCTCGGTGCCGGGGCGGGTCAGGGCCTCGTCGACGGCCGGCTTGAGCGCGGAGGGCTTGCCGCGCCGGAAGCCGCCGTCGGAGGTGATGACGACGCGGGCGTCGGCGTCGTTGATGCGGGTGGCGAGCGCGTCCGCGGAGAAGCCGCCGAAGACGAGCGAGTGCGGGGCGCCGATCCGGGCGCAGGCCAGCATCGAGACGACGGCCTCGGGGATCATCGGCAGGTAGATCGCGACCCGGTCGCCCGCCTGGACACCCAGCTCGGTCAGGGCGTTGGCGGCCTTGGACACCTCGCGCTGGAGCTCGGCGTAGGTGATCGACCGGGTGTCGCCGGGCTCGCCCTCGAAGTGGAGGGCCACCCGGTCGCCCAGGCCGTTCTCCACATGCCGGTCCACGCAGTTGTACGCCACGTTGAGCCGGCCGTCGGCGAACCATTTGGCGAACGGCGGATTCGACCAGTCGAGCGTTTCGGTCGGCTCGGTCTCCCAGCTCAGGCGGCGGGCCTGCGCGGCCCAGAAGCCCAGCCGATCAGCCTTCGCCTGCTCGTACGCCTCCGCCGTGACATTGGCGTTCGCGGCCAGGTCGGCAGGCGGTGCGAAGCGGCGCTCCTCCTTCAAGAGGTTGGCCAGGCTTTCGTTGCTCACGACATCTCCCTTTCCCAGGGTGCCCGTTGTGTCCCGGGCCATAGCTCATCAGCCCGGGGCACACCCTGACAAGGGTTATCGGAAAAAATTGGTTTAGACCTGTAACGGGAAGCGTTGTGCGAGGTGGGACGGGGTGCCGGTGGCGAGCCGGTCAGACGGCGTCGAGGACTTCCGGGCGCACGGCCGTGAAGGTACGCGCACGTCTGTCGAGCACATACGCCTGGGCCTCGGCCACGTGGAAGTACATCCCCTGGAGCTGAAGCGTTCCCTCGGCCACCCGGCGCGCCACACAGGGGTGTGCCATGAGGTGGTCGAGCTGCTGCATCACATTGACGAGGGCGAGCCGTTCGATGTCGTCCGCGACGGGCCGGTCGGTGAGCGCGACCTCGCCGCGGCCGAGCCGGCCGATCCGGTGCATGCGGGCCAGGCTCGGGCGGCCGTGCCGCAGCCAGCGGGTGAGCGGCGTCTGCTGGGCGCCGGGCGCCTGGTCCAGGGAGCTCAGCAGGGCCTGCATCGCCCCGCACCCGGAATGGCCGCACACGGTGATGCTGCCGACCTTGAGCACCTCCACCGCGTATTCCACAGCGGCGGCGACCGAGTCACAGGATGCGTCGCTGTCGGGCGGCGGCATCAGATTGCCGACATTGCGCACAGTGAACAGATCGCCCGGGCCGCTGGAGGTGATCATGCTGGTGACCAGCCGGGAGTCCGCGCAGGTCAGGAAGAGCTGGGTGGGGCGCTGGCCCTCCTGGGCGAGCCGAGCCAGCTCCTCCCGCACGAGCGGGGCGGTGTTGCGCTGGAACGCGCTGACGCCACCGAGGAGCTGTTCGCCGCCCGGGCTGCCGTCGGCCGCGGTGTGCCGGGTGCAGTGATGATTGCGCCAAGGCGTCCAGGGTCGGCAGGCGTGCGTGCTGGCCGGCTCGGCGATCGGCTGCCCGGCACGCCCCCTGACCGTCACCCAGCCACCCCGCGCCCGATGCGCGTCGGTCCACGACTGCAGGGCGTCGTACGCGGCGTGGTCCATGAACGACCCTCCCAGCTCGACCACGACGGTCGCCGCCTCGGGGACCTGCGTGAGCGCCCGGCTCAGCCGGGGCACCGCCAGGAACGTCAACTGGCCGCTGACGCGGACCAGATGGGAGTCCTGCCGCGCCTCGGTGGTGATGCGGGTGCGGGTGAGCCGCCTCAAGGAGAGGAAGGCGGTGACCACGATGCCGACGGCCAGCCCTTCCAGCACACCGAAGAGCACCACGGCACCCAGGGTGGCCGCGTACATCGGGAACTCGCGATGCCGCTGCACATGCTTGATATGCGCGAAACTGACCATCTTCACCCCGGCCACCATGACCAGGGCGGCCAGCGCGGCCAGCGGGATCAGCTCCAGGACCCCCGCGAGGAGCCCCGCGCAGATCAGCACCCATACGCCGTGCAGGACAGTGGATGTGCGGGTGGCGGCGCCCGCCGCGACGTTCGCCGCGCCGCGGATCGCCCCGCCGGCGATCGGCAGTCCGCCGAGCAGCCCGGAGAGCAGGTTGGCCGCGCCCTGCCCGGCGAGCTCGCGGTCCAGCTCGGCCGGGCCGCCCCGGCCGTCCGGCCGCTCGGCCCGCAGCCGGTCCACCGCGACGGCGGACAACAGCGACTCCATGCTCGCCACGAGCGTGACCGTCAGGACCGCCGCGCACACCCCGAGCACCGGTCCGTCCGGAAGGGCCGGCAGTGCCTGCAACTCCCAGTGGGGCAAGGAGACACGGGGCACGGCCAATCCGCTGCTCGCCGCGGTGGCGGTGCCCACGGCCGCCAGCGGCGCAGGCACCGCCCGCGCCCAGCGCCCCGGGCGTCCGGGCAGCCGCGGCCAGGCCGCCAGGACGGCCACCGTGACGGCGCCCACCAGCAGGGCCGGCGGGTGGAGGTCCACCAGCTCCGAGGGAAGAGCGGCGAGGTTCGCCAATGCGGACCTGTTGGGGCTGTCGCCCAGGACGACATGCAACTGCCCCAGCGCGATCGTGGCGCCGATGCCGGCGAGCATCCCGTGCACGATGGCCGGGCTGACGGCGAGCGCGACACGGGCCACGCGTGCCGCGCCGAGCGCGACTTGCACCAGTCCGGCGAACGCCGTGATCGCGCACGTGGCCCGCCAGCCGTAGCGCTGGACCAGCTCGGCCGTCACGACGACGAGCCCTGTCGCGGCACCGCTGACCTGGAGAGGCGCACCGCCCAGCAGGCCCGCGACGATGCCTCCCACCGCCGCCGCCACGAGACCGGCCTGGAGCGGTGCGCCGGTGGCCAGGGCGATGCCCAGCGAGAGCGGGATGGCGATCAGGAAGATGACGAGGGATGCGGAAAGATCCCGGCGCAAGGTCGGGGGCGGCTGTGCGAAGGGACGCGTCGGCGACGGCTGAGGCTGCATGGTCGTTCCCGTCTTCGTCGGGGCGGCGCGGCCGCGGAGGGGGCGGCCGGGGTCACGGCGTGCAGCGGCGGGAGCGGCTGCGATGGCGGGTTTCTCAACTCTCGGTAAATGAATCGTAATGGAGAGTAAAGGGCCATGGGAGGGTGCCTGGTCGAATGGAAGCGCGGTTCCTTCGAATGGGTGAATTCGTATTCTTATCGTCTCGGGTTTCACCCTTTCCCGGGAGGGCCTCCGAAGTGGGTGAAGTCCGTACGGACGTGGCCGCAAGGTACGAAAGCCGAGGGCGGCAGGGAACGTTTCCCCACCGCCCACGTGATCAGGCCGGCTGCGGCGCGGAGACGAGCCCCTCGCCCAGGACGAAGGCCGGGTCCACCTGGGCGGCGAGGTCGGCGCCCGTCTTGGCGTTGCCCCAGCTCTCCGCGTTCTTGAGGTGGAAGTGCACCATCTGGCGGGTGTAGCGCTGCCAGTCCCGTCGCTCGTACGCGCGGTCCGCCGCCTGCCGCAGTGTGCGCAGCGCCGCGCGGTTGGACTCCTCCAGCAGCCCGAAGCGCGGCGGCCGCCCCTTCTCCATGGCCCGCACCCAGTCGGAGTGGCCGACCGTCACCAGCAGGTCGTCCCCGACCTCGTCCCGCAGGAAGTCCAGGTCGTCCGGACCCTGCACCTTGTTGCCGACGACCTTCAGGCTGACGCCGAAGTCCCGTGCGTACTCCTTGTACTGGCGGTAGACGGAGACGCCCTTGCGTGTGGGCTCGGCGACCAGGAACGTCATGTCGAAGCGGGTGAACATCCCGGACGCGAAGGAGTCGCTGCCCGCCGTCATGTCGACCACCACATACTCGCCCGGCCCGTCGACAAGGTGATTGAGGCACAGCTCGACCGCGCCGACCTTGGAGTGGTAGCAGGCGACCCCGAGATCGGAATCGGTGAAAGGCCCGGTCGCCATGAGGCGGACCGTGTCGCCGTCGTCCAGTGGGACGGTCCGGGCGCACGCCGCGTAGACCGGGTTGTCCTCATCGACCCGCAGCAGCTGGGAACCCTCGCCCGGTGGCGTTGTCTTGATCATGGTCGCCGAGGAGGCGATGCGGGGGTTGGAGCCGCGCAGGTAGTCCTTGATCAAGGGGAGCTGCGCTCCCATCGCGGGCAGCGCGGCGGCCTCCTCGTCGTCCAGCCCCAGCGCCGCGCCGAGGTGCTGATTGATATCGGCGTCCACGGCGACGACGGGGACGCGGTCCGCGGCGAGATGGCGGATGAACAGGGAGGACAGCGTCGTCTTACCGCTGCCGCCTTTGCCTACGAAAGCGATCTTCATGTTCACCAAGCGTAGGGTGGCGACTGCGGAAAGCGAGAGCTCGGCGTGAGGAAGACCACTCCTTCGAGGGGTGTGAACCCGAAGTGCGTACTGTCTTACCCATGAGTACGACAGCCGATCCGCTCGCCGCCCTGGGCTCCCTGCCCGGCGTCGCCGACTCCGTGGACTCCGTGCGCAAGGCGGTGGACCGGGTCTACGGCCACCGGGTGATGCGCCGCCGGAGCAACGAGATCACCTCCGAGGCCGCGCTGCGTGGCGCACGCGGCTCGGCGGCGCTGTCCGGCGCCGACTGGGCGCTCGAAGAGGTGCGCCGCCGCACCGACTTCACCGTCGGCGGCGAGCCGCAGACGGTCGGAGCTGCGCTGCGGCTGACCGCCGAGGCGGGGCAGCTGCTGAGCGTGTGGCGGCAGTCGCCGCTGCGGGTGCTGGCCAGACTGCATCTGGTCGCCGCGAGCGGGATCCGCCCGGACGAGACGGTGGGGCGGCCGCGGCTGGCGGGCGAGCCCGTGGACGAGCCGCTGATCGAGCTGCCGTTGCCCGGCGCGGCGGAGGTGGCCGGGCGGCTCGAAGGGCTGGCCGATCTCCTCATCGCGGGCAGCGAGGCGCCGGCGCTGGTGACGGCGGCCGTCGTGCACGGCGAGCTGCTCGCGCTGCGTCCCTTCGGCTCGTGCAACGGCCTGGTCGCCCGGGCCGCCGAGCGAATCGTCCTGATCGGCAGCGGGCTCGACCCGAAGTCGATCTGTCCCGCCGAGGTCGGCCATGCCGAGCTCGGCCGGGTGGCCTACGCGGCGGCGCTGGAGGGATACACGTCCGGAACGCCGGAAGGGGTCGCGGCGTGGATCGCGCACTGCGCCCGCGCGGTGGAGCTGGGGGTGCGCGAGAGCACCGCCGTGTGCGAGGCGCTCCAGCGCGGAGCCGCCTGACGCCGCTCGCTTCGGGCCGGGCTGGGCCCGGCCCGCGGACGAAGAGGGCCCCCACAGGGTTGCGGCGGTACCGGTCAATTCCGGTACCGCCGCTGGCATGTTCGCCGGGTTACCATGCGTGCACGATGTTTGCCCATCAGGCCGGGGACTTCGCCCGTCCCTGGTGCGGCTGGCCCGTAATCGACGGGTCGGCGTCGCGTGGGTGCCCGGCGTTCATGCGCGGTCCGTGGGCCTTGGTGCGTGATGGGCATCCTCCCGGATGTCCCTGGTCTCGCGGGCCGTTGATTCCTTTCTACTCCTGTGTCAGTCGAAGTGGAAGGCTGAGCCGCAGTTCTTTGCGTTTGGCTTCAAAAGCGGGCAATGCGGGCGGCCGGCTCACGGCGTCGGCTGGCGAACCAGACCAGGCCGGCGGTCGCGGCGGCGGCGCCGACCGCGGCGGCCGCGACCAGCGCCGGGCGTGAGGGCATGGACAGGGGCACCCGCTGCTTGAGCCGCACCGGGTGATCGAAGGAAAGGATCGGCCAGTCGCGGGCGAGGGCCTCGCGGCGCAGCGCGCGGTCGGGGTTGACCGCGTGCGGGTGCCCGACGGCTTCCAGCATGGGTACGTCCGTCGCCGAGTCGCTGTAGGCGTAGCAGCGCGCCAGGTCGTATCCCTCGGAGGCGGCGAGCTCCCTGATGGCCTCGGCCTTCGTCGGGCCGTAGGCGTAGTACTCGACCTCGCCCGTGAATGCGCCGTCCTCGACGACCATGCGAGTGGCGACCACGCGGTCGGCTCCCAGGAGTTCGCCGATGGGCTCGACGACCTCCGCGCCGGACGTACTGACGATCACCACGTCGCGTCCGGCGGTGTGGTGTGCTTCGATGAGAGAGGCGGCTTCGTCGTAAATGATCGGATCGATGAGTTCGTGCAGGGTCTCCGCGACGATCTCGCGTACCTGTTGGACATTCCAGCCCCGGCAGAGCGCGGAGAGATACTCACGCATCCGCTCCATCTGGTCATGATCGGCTCCGCCCGCCAGGAACACGAACTGCGCATACGCGGTACGCAGGACGGCTCGCCGGTTGATCAGGCCGCCTTGGTAGAAGGACTTGCTGAAGGTGAGCGTGCTCGACTTCGCAATGACCGTCTTGTCCAGATCAAAGAACGCGGCTGTCCGAGACAACGAGTGGTTTTCCACGGTGCCGAGCATAGGCGCCCTCCATTCGGCGTAAGCTGAGGCGTGTGGGTTTGCCTGAGAAGGCTCTCGGGTACACCATGGAAGTCACGGATCGTTCGCGACCGTGTCTAACCCGGCCCGACTCCTCCCCCCCCGAGTCGGCCGTGGGGACGACCCCCGCTCTCCCCCCCGGCGGGGGTCGTCGCATGTCCGGATGCCTTTTGAGTGTCCTCATCGGCTCCTTCTCCCTTCCGTTCCGCTGATCTCGCGCCTGTGTCACACCCTTCATACACGTCACGCAGGGTAATCGGGAGACTGCTCTCCGGAAGTCACCGGTATAGGTGACCGGGATATTCACAACGGTTGAGTTGTCCACAGTTTTCCACCAAGATCCACATGATTTTCCAGTTCCGTGCACGGTGATTCCCCGCGATGTTCCGCGATGTTCGCGGAAGCGAGAGCGCGTAGTGACACGGGGAGGACACTGTGGCCGGATCCAGCACTTCCGAATGGCCGGCGACCGTCGCCGGAAGGCGTGGCGGACCGCTGATCGTCACCGAGGACGAAGGACTGCTCGACGACCTGCTGCGCCTGTGCGCGGCGGCCGGGGCCATGCCCGAAGTGGCGCATGGAACGCCCCCGCGCAGAGCCGCCAGGGAGGACTCCCCGCTGCTCCTGATCGGGGACGACTGTGCCCATCGGTTCATGAACCCGTCGCTCGGCCCCCTCGACGAGGGAGCCGTGCTCGTCGGCAGTGATCCGGACGACCCCGGTATCTGGCGGCGGGCCGTGGAGATCGGCGCCCGCAACGTGACCGTCCTGCCCGGCGGTGAGACCTGGCTGGTCGACCGCATCGCCGACGCCGTCGAAGGAGTCGGCAGCCCCGCCCGCACCGTGGGGGTGATCGGCGGCCGCGGCGGCGCGGGCGCCAGCACACTGGCCTGCGCCTTGGCCGTCGGTGCCGCCCGCGCGGGCAGGCGCACCATGCTCATCGACGCCGACCCTCTGGGCGGTGGGCTCGACGTCCTGCTCGGTGGAGAGCGGGCCGAGGGCCTGCGCTGGCCGGCCTTCGCCGACTCCCGCGGCCGGGTGGCCGGCGAGGCTCTGGAGGAGGCCCTGCCCGAGCTCCACTCGATGCGCCTGCTCAGCTGGGACCGTGGTGACTGCCCGAGCGTGCCGCCCGACGCGATGCGCGCGGTCCTCGCGGCGGCGCGCCGACGTGGCGGGGTGGTGGTCGTCGACCTCCCACGCCGGCTGGACGAAGCCGCCGTCGAGGCACTCGGGCAGCTGGACATGGGCTTGTTGGTGGTGCCCGCCGAGCTCCGGGCAATCGCTGCGGCGCACCGCGTCGCCGCGACGGTGGGCAACGCACTCGGCGACCTGCGGGTCGTCGTGCGCGGCCCCTGTGGCTCCGGGCTCGACGCAGCCGAGATCGCCCGGCTCCTCGGCCTGCCGCTGGCCGGTGAACTCTCCCCGGAGAACCGCCTGCCCGCCGCGTTGGCGGCCGGCAGACCGCCGGGCACCGCCGACCGCGGGCCGCTCGCCAAGTTCTGTGCGGAATTCTGGGCCCAGGTGCCCGCCGAGAGCGGGGGAGTCCCGGCATGAGCACCGAACTGCTGGACGCCGTGCGGCTGCGACTGGCCGAGAGCGGCGCCGAGCCGACGCCCGCCCGCGTCGCGGAGGCACTGCGCCGGGAGGGGCGGCTGCTCGGGGACGCCGAAGTCCTCGGCGTCGTGGCCCGGCTGCGTTCCGAACTCATCGGCACCGGCCCTCTGGAACGGCTCCTCGCCGCGCCCGACGTCACCGACGTCCTGGTCACCGCGCCCGACCAGGTATGGGTCGACCGCGGATCGGGCCTGGAGCGCACCGATGTGTCCTTCCCCGACGCGGCGGCGGTGCGCAGGCTCGCCCAGCGGCTCGCCGCGACCGCCGGGCGCAGACTCGACGACGCCCGGCCCTGGGTGGACGCCCGGCTTCCGGACGGGACGCGGCTGCACGCGGTGCTGCCGCCGGTGGCCGTCGGCTCGACGTGCCTGTCGCTGCGGGTGGTGCGGCCCCGTGCCTTCACCCTGGACGACCTGGAGGCCGCGGGCACCGTCCCGCCGGGCGGACAGCGGCTGCTGCGGGCGGTGCTGGACGCCCGGCTCTCCTTCGTCATCAGCGGGGGCACGGGGTCGGGGAAGACCACACTGCTGACGACTTTGCTGGGGCTGGTGGCGCCGGACGAGCGGATCGTCCTCGCCGAGGACTCGGCGGAGCTGCGCCCGGACCATCCGCACGTGGTGCGGCTGGAGACACGGCCGGCGAACCAGGAGGGCATGGGTCTGGTCACCCTCCGGGACCTGGTGCGGCAGGCACTGCGGATGAGGCCCGACCGGCTGGTCGTCGGAGAGGTCCGTGGGCCCGAGGTCACCGACCTTCTGGCCGCGCTCAACACCGGTCACGAAGGCGGCTGCGGCACGGTGCACGCCAACGCCGCCGCGGACGTCCCGGCCCGGCTGGAGGCACTGGGCTCGACCGCCGGGCTCGACCGGGCGGCGCTGCACAGCCAGTTGGCGGCGGGCCTGTCGGCAGTCGTCCACCTGGCGCGCGAGCGCGGCGGCCGACGGCGCGTCGCCGAGATCCATGTACTGGACCGGGACGCCGCCGGGTTCGTGACGACCGTACCGGCCGTCGTGTGGGCGCCGCAGGGTTTCGAGCGGGCTCCCGGATGGGGCCGGCTGGCGGAGCTGTGCGAGCGCGGCGGGGCCACGCCGTGACGGCCGCCGGGGCGGTACCGCAGGCCACGCTGGTGTGCGCGGCGGCGCTGGGTGCGATGGCCGTGATCTGGTCGCTCACGCGGCACGACCGGGAGCTGCGGAGGGCCCGGCTGCTGTTCGCGGGTGGGGGCGCCGTAGATCCGGTACGACCGTGGCCGCCCGACCGGGTCGTCGACGGGGTCGCCCGGATGCGGCGCTGGGCGCGGGAGCGGCGCGAGCTGATGTGCATTCCAATGGGTTGCGCTGTCGCCCTGTTGGGGGATTCCGTGCTGCCGCTGCTCGTCGCCGTGGCGGCCGTGCCACTCGTACGGCGGTGGCTCGCAGCCCACTGCGCGGAGCGGGAGCGGGAGCGGTGCGAGGCGGCGGTGATCGAGCTGTGCGGGGCCGTGGCGGGTGATCTACGGGCCGGCAGACAGCCCCATGAGGCCTTGGTGGGCGTACCGGCGACGGACCTCGGAGCGGGATGGGCCGTGGTGCCGGCGGCGGCGCGATTCGGTGGTGACGTCCCGGAAGCGCTGCGGACGGTGGGCCGACGACCGGGGGCGGAGGGGCTGCACGGTGTGGCCGCCTGCTGGCAGGTCGCGGTCGACGGCGGAGCAGGCCTCGCGGCCGGGCTCGAAAGGGTGGCAGCTTCCCTCAGTGCCGAGCGGGATCAACGGGAGGAGCTCCACGCCCAGTTGGCCGGTACGCGATCGACCGCCGTGATGCTGGCCCTCCTGCCCGTTCTGGCCCTCTTGCTGGGCAGTGCGCTCGGTGCCGCGCCGCTGCGGGTGCTGCTGCATACGACGGCGGGACTGGGCTGCCTGGTCGTCGGCGGTCTGTTGGAGGGCGCCGGGCTCGTATGGACCCGGCGGATCGTACGGACGGCATCGGGAGGAGGCTCGTGAACGCGAATGTTATCCACAGCCTGTGGACAGTGATTCTTCTCGGAGTCGCCTCCGCGATGGTGTCGATGATGGGCAGGGCCCGGGGCAGGCGTGCGGCTCGCCGGCGAGTCACCTCGCTGTTCGTGGCGGGCGAGTCGGCGCGGCCGTCGGCCGTGGAAGGTCTGTCGCGAGCGTGGGCGGGGCGGATGACGGTGGTCCGGGACTGGCTGCCCGTGGCCGGAGCGGGTGCCGCTGGACCCATCCTCGTCGGAGGGATCGCCGGGTGGGGAGCGGGACTCGCCGCCGCGTACGGCATGTGGCGGTGGCGACGTCGCTCGAAATGCGCCGGGAGCGGTACGGGCGGTGCGTCGGAAGGCGTGCCTGCGCATGCGGTGGAGCGACAACTTCCGGTCGCTGCGGACCTCATGGCGGCCTGTCTCGCCGCCGGAGCCGGGCCGATACAGGCGGCCGAAGCGGTGGGCGGCTCGCTGGGCGGCCCCGTGGGGGAGCGGCTGGCCCAGGCTGCCGCGGAGGTGCGGCTCGGCGGCGATCCGGTCACCGCCTGGAGCCGGGTGGGCGAACTGCCGGGCGCCCGGGGGCTGGCGCGCTGCCTGGAGCGGGCCCAGGCGACGGGTGTGCCGGCCGTGGAGCCCATGTCCCGGCTCGCGGGTCGATTGCGGGCCGAGCGCGGCAGGGCGGCGGGCATACGAGCCCGGCGCGCGGGCGTCCTGGCGACAGCACCGCTGGGGCTGTGCTTCCTGCCCGCGTTCCTGACGGTCGGTGTGGTTCCCGTGGTGGTCGGACTGGCCAGCGGGCTGATGAAGGGGGATTGACGATGCGTGAAGCGAGGACGGGGGAATCAGTGATGGCGATGCGGTGGTGGTCATGGGGCCGGGGACGGCGCTGGACGCGGCTGAGGGCGGGCGGCGACGCCGGGATGTCGACGGCCGAGTACGCCGTCGGGACGCTGGCGGCGTGCGCTCTGGCCGCGGTCCTCTACAAGGTGGTCACGAGCGGCCCGGTCAACGCGGCGATGCAGTCGCTGATCACGAGGGCGCTCCATGCGCCGTTCTGACCACAGGTGCGTGCCCGGCCGCGGCTACGTGCCCGACCGCGGTTACGTGACGGCGGAGGCCGCGCTGGTGCTGCCCACGCTGACGTTGTTCGGCGTGGCACTGATCTGGGGGCTGATGGCCGTGTGCGGGCAGATCCAGTGCGTGGACGCGGCCCGGGCCGGCGCTCGGGCGGCGGCCCGGTCGGAGTCCGCGCCGGCCGCTCTGGCCGCGGCCGGAGCGGCCGCGCCGGAAGGGGCCCACATCGCACTGGCCCGAGAGGGAGACATGGTGCGCGTGCGGGTCGAGGCGCGTACGGCGGGACCCGGGCCGCTGACGGTCCGGCTGAAGGGAGAGGCGGTGGCCCTTGCGGAAGAGACCGTGGAATGACAGGGGCAGTGACCGGGAGAGACATCGCGGGCATGACCGGGGCATGGCGTCGGTGTGGGTCGCGGTGGCCGCGACGGCGATCTGCGCGGTGTTCGCCGTGGTGCTGGCCATGGGGCAGGCGATGGTGGCCCGGCATCGAGCCGGAGGAGCCGCGGACCTGGCGGCGCTGGCGGCCGCGGACCACGCCCTACGGGGCCAGGAGACGGCCTGCGGACTGGCCGGGAAGGTGGCCGGCGCCCAAGGCGTACGGGTGGTGCGCTGCGCCGTGAGCGGCGAGTTCGCCGAGGTGTCGGCGGAGGCGCGGGAAGGCCCGTACACCGCCCGTGCCCGCTCGCGGGCGGGACCCGCGGCCGCGGTGCCGGGGCCCTGGCCGTGACGGTCGGGGACGCGCGCGGCGGGCGGGGGCCCTGCCCGCCGTCCGGCCGGGCGCCCGGCTGGACGGTGACCTCGGGCCGGGAGGGTTGGCAACCTCCGTCCCCACAGGGCCTCCCCGGGCTCTCTGACCGCCTCTGGGCCGCTAAGAGCCCTCAGGTCCCTGAGAGCCCCCGTAGCCCTCAGGGCCCCCCTCGACGGGCTCACGTGGGGCTCCTGCCAAGAGGCGGGTGAGGAGGCGGATGGCGGCCTTCTTGTCGAGGGGGTCGTTGCCGTTGCCGCACTTGGGGGACTGGACGCAGGAGGGGCAGCCGGACTCGCACTCGCAGGAGGCGATCGCCTCACGGGTGGCGGTGAGCCAGCGGGCGGCGGTGTGGAAGGCGCGTTCGGCGAAGCCGGCGCCGCCGGAGTGGCCGTCGTAGACGAAGACGGTCGGCAGGAGGGTGTCCGGATGGAGGGGGATGGAGACGCCGCCGATGTCCCAGCGGTCGCAGGTGGCGAAGAGCGGCAGCATGCCGATGGAGGCGTGTTCCGCGGCGTGCAGGGCCCCGCCGAGGGCCTCGGGGTCGATGCGGGCGTCGTCGAGCTGGTCCTCGGTGACGGTCCACCACACGGCGCGGGTGCGCAGCGTACGGGGCGGCAGATCCAGCTTGGACTCGCCGAGGACCTCGCCGGTGATGAGCCGGCGGCGGAGGAAGGAGACGACCTGATTGGTGACCTCGACGGAGCCGAAGCACAGCCGTGCGTCGCCCCAGGGGACCTCGGCACCGGTCTCCAGGATGGAGACGGCCGTGGTGTCGCGGGCGGTCGTCGAATAGGGCGGGTCGGCCTGCTCGACGAGGGCGACCGATCCCTCCAGGTCGAGGTGGCGGACGAGGTAGGTCCGCCCCTGGTGGAGGTGGACGGCGCCCTCGTGGACGGTGGTGTGGGCGGCGGCCGCGTCCACGGTGCCCAGCAGCCGCCCGGTGCCCTCCTCGACGACCTGGACGGGCCGGCCGCCCCCGCCGCGGATGTCGGTGAGGTCGACGGCGCGCTCCCGGCGGGTCCAGTGCCAGGCCGCGGCCCGGCGGCGGAGCAGCTTGCGGCCCTCCAGCTGGGAGAGGAGGCCGGGTGTCTCGGGGCCGAACAGTGACAGGTCGGACTCGGTGAGCGGAAGCTCGGCGGCGGCGGCGCACAGATGGGGAGCGAGGACGTAGGGGTTGTCCGGGTCGAGGACGGTGGACTCCACCGGTCGGCGGAAGAGCGCTTCGGGGTGGTGGACGAGGTAGGTGTCCAGCGGGTCGTCCCGGGCGATGAGGACGGCGAGGGCGCCTCGGCCCGTACGGCCCGCGCGGCCGGCCTGCTGCCACAGGGAGGCCCGCGTACCGGGGTAGCCGGAGAGGAGGACGGCGTCGAGGCCGGCGACGTCGACGCCGAGTTCCAGGGCGCTGGTGGCGGAGAGGCCCAGCAGCTCACCGGAGTGCAGGGCGCGCTCGATGGCGCGGCGTTCCTCGGGGAGGTAGCCGCCCCGGTAGGCGGCCACGCGGGAGGGGAGGGAGCGGTCGACGGCGGCGAGGCGTTCCTGGGCGATCAGGGCGACGAGTTCCGCGCCGCGCCGGGAGCGGACGAAGGCGACGGTGCGTACGCCCTGGACGGCCAGGTCGGTGAGGAGGTCGGCGGTCTCGGCGGTGGCGGTACGGCGGACGGGGGCGCCCTTCTCGCCGTGGAGCTCGGTGAGCGGCGGCTCCCAGAGCGCGAAGACCAGTTCGCCGCGCGGGGAGGCGTCCTCGGTGATCTCGGCCACCGGCAGGCCCGTCAGCCGGGTGGCGGCGGTGGCCGGGTCGGAGACGGTCGCGGAGGCGAGCAGGAAGACGGGTTCGGAGCCGTAGCGGGCGCAGACACGCCGGAGGCGGCGCAGCACCTGGGCGACATGTGAGCCGAAGACGCCGCGGTAGGTGTGGCACTCGTCGATGACGACATAGCGCAGGGCGCGCAGGAAGGAGGACCACTTGGGGTGGGCGGGCAGGATCGAGCGGTGGAGCATGTCGGGGTTGGTGAGCGCGTAATTGGCGTACTGACGCACCCACTCCCGCTCCTCCACGGGTGTGTCGCCGTCGTAGACGGCGGGCCGGATGCCCTTGCCCAGGGGGCCGGCCAGGGCGCGTACGGCACGCCGCTGATCGGCTGCCAGGGCCTTGGTGGGGGCCAGGTACAGGGCCGTCGTGCCGCGTCCGTTGGGGGCCTCGGAGCCGTCCAGGAGGGCGCTGAGGACCGGGGCGAGGTAGGCGAGGGACTTGCCGGAGGCGGTGCCGGTGGCCACGACCACCGATTCGCCGCGCAGCGCGTGCTCGGCCGTGAGCGCCTGGTGGGCCCACGGGCGCTCGATGCCGGCCGTCCGGATGGCGTCGACCACTTCCGGCCGGATCTTCTCAGGCCAGGGGGCATGACGTCCCGGACGCGGGGGCAAGTGCTCCGTATGAGTGATGCGCGCAGCCCGGTCTGTCCCGGCGGTCAGTCGGTCGAGGACTGTCCGGGGAGTGGGATGTACGCCCGCGTCCGGCGGGAGTTGATCGTTGGCCATCGACACCGAGTGTGTCACTGGCGTGACGGACAATGGCGTCAAGGCGTCGTGCACGCCTGCCGGTAAGTGATTGAATGCCATCGCGGCTGCCGATCCATGGGGGGCGACCGCTCGATGCAAGGTGCTGGAGGATCCGTGGACCTGTCCCTGTCGACCGAGACCGTAGGCGACCGTACGGTTGTCCGGGTCGGTGGCGAGATTGATGTGTACACCGCGCCCAAGCTGCGTGAGCAGTTGGTCGAGCTTGTCAACGACGGCAACTACCACCTCGTCGTGGACATGGAGGGCGTCGACTTCCTCGACTCCACCGGGCTCGGCGTGCTGGTCGGCGGCCTCAAGCGGGTGCGAGCCCACGAGGGCTCGCTGCGCCTGGTCTGCAACCAGGAGCGCATTCTGAAGATTTTCCGTATCACCGGCCTGACCAAGGTGTTCCCGATCCACACCTCGGTCGAGGACGCGGTGCAGGCGACCGACTGACGGTCGCCGCCGGAAGACTGTCACGCGGGGGGTATCGGGCCCGAGGGCCCGGCCCTCTCGCGAGTCCGCCCTTTTCCGGAACAGGGGAAGGGTGGCACGTGCGACCGAGGGGGATGGCATGGCCACCGTCGAACTGCTCTTCAGCGCCCTTCCCGAGCACGTCCGCACCGCCCGTCTGGTGGCGGCCGCGGTGGCGCGCCGGGCCGGTGTCGACGAGGCCGTCCTGGACGAGCTGCGCCTCGCCGTGGGTGAGGCGTGCTCGCGCGCGGTCGGGCTGCACATCAGCCATGGCGTGACCACCCCCGTGCGGGTCGTGCTGACCGAGGACGAGAAGAAGTTCTCCATCGAGGTGGGCGACGACGCGCCCCACGCCATGCCCGCCGAGATCACCGCCGCGCTCGGCCGGGAACGGCCGATTCCCGCCCAGGACGAAGGCGGCGCCGACGCCGAGGACGACATGGGCCTCGCCGTCATCAGTGGCCTGGTCGACGACGTCGAGGTGACCGCTGACGAGACCGGTGGCCTCATCCGGATGAGCTGGCCGACGACGTCGGCGGCCGTGCTTCCGTAGCTCCGCGTCCCCCCATCGGCGTAGTCGGCCGTCCCCTGGTGGTCGTAACTGTTCTGCGCCCGGGGCCGGCTCCGCCGTCGCCACTCGTTTGGCCTAATTCATCGGTGCGTCATGGGTACGGGCGGTCATTCCGATCTCCAACCGGCGATCTCCGCTTTCCGATCTTCTCCCGCGATCGTTTATCCGGCCGATCATTCACTCGATCTTCACCGGCCCCGGGCTCCTTCGCTGTGCGGCGCTCTGTTTTGATCTCGGCATGCTCCCTACAATCCGTCCATCTTGAGCTCAGGTCGCCTGAGCGTGGCGACTGTTCCGCGCTCGCGGAGCTGTCGCGCGCCCATGTGCCAAACGTCAAGGAGGACGAATGGCGGGGCCCCTTACCCCTCGACAGGTGGACTTCACCCAGCATCTCGCAGCCGAGCTGACACAAGGCAATCGCACGCTGGTCATGGTGATCGGGGCCGTCGCACTCGCGGCGCTCGTGGTCGCCGTGGTGCTCGTACGGCAGGTCCTCGCCGCCGGTGAGGGCACCGAGCGCATGAGAGAGATCGCCGCGGCCGTGCAGGAAGGCGCGAACGCCTATCTCGCCCGGCAGTTGCGCACCCTCGGTGTATTCGCCGTGGGAGTGTTCTTCCTGCTCATGCTGTTGCCGGCGGACAACTGGTCGCAACGCTTCGGGCGTTCGGTCTTCTTTCTGATCGGCGCGCTCTTCTCCGCGGCCACCGGCTATATCGGCATGTGGCTCGCGGTCCGCAGCAATGTGCGGGTCGCCGCGGCCGCGCGCGAGGCCACCCCCGCCGAGGGCGAGCCGGAAAAGGATCTGACGGCCGTTTCCCACATGGCCATGAAGATCGCTTTTCGTACCGGTGGCGTCGTCGGGATGTGCACGGTCGGGCTCGGCCTGCTGGGCGCCTCCTGCGTGGTGCTCGTCTACGCCGCCGACGCGCCCAAGGTCCTGGAGGGCTTCGGCTTCGGCGCGGCGCTCCTGGCGATGTTCATGCGTGTCGGAGGCGGCATCTTCACCAAGGCCGCCGACGTCGGCGCCGACCTGGTCGGCAAGGTGGAAAAGGGCATCCCCGAGGACGACCCGCGCAACGCCGCCACCATCGCCGACAACGTGGGCGACAACGTCGGCGACTGCGCGGGCATGGCCGCGGACCTCTTCGAGTCCTACGCCGTGACCCTCGTCGCCGCCCTGATCCTCGGCAAGGCCGCCTTCGGTGACGCCGGCCTGGCCTTCCCGCTGCTCGTCCCCGCCATCGGCGTGCTCACCGCGATGATCGGCATCTTCGCGGTGGCCCCGCGCCGCAGCGACCGCAGCGGCATGACCGCCATCAACCGCGGCTTCTTCATCTCGGCCGTCGTCTCGCTGGTCCTCGTGGCCGTCGCGGTGTTCGCCTACCTGCCGTCCTCGTACGCCGACTTGAAGGGCATCGGCGACGAGGCCATCCGCGGCCACGGCGGCGACCCGCGGGTCCTCGCGCTCGTCGCGGTGGCCATCGGCATCGTCCTCGCCGCGCTCATCCAGCAGCTCACGGGCTACTTCACGGAGACCACCCGGCGGCCCGTACGCGACATCGGCAAGACCTCCCTGACCGGCCCCGCGACCGTCGTCCTGGCCGGCATCTCCATCGGCCTGGAGTCGGCGGTCTACTCGGCCG
Source organism: Streptomyces sp. ISL-11 (assembly GCF_018614525.1). Lineage (GTDB taxonomy): Bacteria > Actinomycetota > Actinomycetes > Streptomycetales > Streptomycetaceae > Streptomyces. The sequence continues at coordinate 45,645 of NZ_JAGGOL010000018.1, read as the reverse complement.
TCCTGATCGCCCTCGGCGTCTACGGCGCGTTCCTGCTCGGCGGCACGTCCATCATGCTCGCGCTGTTCGCCGTCGCGCTCGCCGGTACGGGCCTGCTGACCACCGTCGGCGTCATCGTCGCCATGGACACCTTCGGCCCGGTCTCCGACAACGCGCAGGGCATCGCCGAGATGTCCGGCGACGTCCAGGGCGCGGGCGCCCAGGTCCTCACCGACCTCGACGCCGTGGGCAACACCACCAAGGCGATCACCAAGGGCATAGCGATCGCCACGGCGGTCCTGGCCGCGTCGGCGCTGTTCGGCTCGTACCGCGACGCGATCGCCACCGCCGTCGAGGACGTGCACGCCAAGTCCGGCGAGCTGGGCCTGAGCCTGGACATCTCCCAGCCCAACAATCTCGTCGGACTGGTCCTGGGCGCCGCCGTCGTCTTCCTCTTCTCGGGGCTGGCCATCAACGCCGTCTCGCGCTCGGCGGGCGCGGTGGTCTACGAGGTGCGGCGGCAGTTCCGCGAACACCCCGGGATCATGGACTACACCGAAAAGCCGGAGTACGGGCGGGTGGTGGACATCTGCACCAAGGACGCGCTGCGCGAACTCGCCACGCCCGGCCTGCTGGCCGTCATGGCGCCGATCGCGGTCGGCTTCTCGCTGGGCGTCGGCGCGCTCGGCTCGTACCTCGCGGGCGCGATCGGCACCGGCACGCTGATGGCGGTCTTCCTGGCCAACTCCGGTGGTGCCTGGGACAACGCGAAGAAGCTGGTCGAGGACGGCCACCACGGCGGCAAGGGCAGTGAGGCGCACGCCGCGACGGTCATCGGCGACACGGTCGGCGACCCGTTCAAGGACACCGCCGGCCCGGCGATCAACCCGCTGCTGAAGGTGATGAACCTGGTGGCGCTGCTGATCGCCCCGGCGGTGGTGAAGTTCTCCTACGGCGACGACGCCAACAGGGGCCTGCGGATCGGCGTCGCGGTGCTGGCCATCGCCGTCATCGTCGGCGCGGTGTACGTCTCCAAGCGCCGCGGCGTGGCCGTCGACGGCGACGACGGCAACGCCGAACCGGCGGCGCGACCGGTGGACCCGGCGGTGGTCTCCTGACGGCGGTGGTTCCCTGACGGCGGTCATGTCCGCGCCACGGGCGGTTTTCTGACGGCATGGCGACCCGACGGTGGAAGCTCGCTGACCGGACGTCAGACGTCAGGAGTGCGGAGGGGCGGCGCGCGCGGGCGCGCCGCCCACCTGTGTGCGCCGGTGGGGCGTACGAGGACGATCAGGTGCGGCGAACGCCACGCCTGGCTTGGTGCAAATGGCTTTAAAAGGGGGCGTACAGGGTGCTCGGCTCTCGGGCGGTACCGCCTGGACGTGTAAGTTCCGGGGCCGGGAGCCATCGAAGGGACCAATCCGGTGAACAAGAAGCTTGTGGCTGCACTGTCCGGCGGTGCGGCACTCGTCCTGGCACTGACGGGATGCGGCGGCGACGACAACGGGAACAAGAAGCTCGACGACTGGTCCAAGAAGGTCTGCGACCAGATGCAGCCCCAGGTGAAGAAGATCCAGGACGCCAACCACGCCATCGCCGGCGTCCAGACGGAGGAGGACTCCAAGAAGGTCCAGCAGACCGACTCGGCCGCCTTCCAGGCCAACGCGGACGCGTACAAGGCGCTGGCGCAGAGCGTGCAGAACGCGGGCGCCCCGCCCGTCAAGGACGGCGAGACCAGCCAGAAGAACGCCGTGAAGGCCCTCAACGACCTCTCCGGGGCGTACACCGGCCTCAAGAAGCGCATCGACGGTCTCGACACCGGTGACAAGGCCAAGTTCGCCGGCGGCCTCAAGGGCATCGGCGGGGACATCGGCAAGCTCAGCAGCCAGAGCGACGAGGCCCTCAAGAAGCTCCAGTCCGGCGACGTCGGCAAGGCCATGGCCAAGCAGCCCGGCTGCCAGAAGACCTCCGGCGGGCCGACGCCGACGAACACCAAGAAGTAGTCGACGCCGACGAACACCAAGAAGTAGGAGCCGGGAAGAAGCGCCGCCCGGCGCCGCGCCCCCGCGGGCGTGGCGCCGGGCCTTCACGTCCGCATCGCCGGCTCCGGCGCCCCCGGCTGTCCCTGTCGCGCGCCGCCCGCCCACCGCGCTTTCGTCATTTGTCGGTGCCGCCCCCGACAATGGTCACGTGAGTACGCTCCTTCCCACCGCCGACCGCGCGCGCACCGACAAACTGCGCGCCGCCCTGCTGGCCGCCGCCTTCACCGCCGACGGCCTCCTCGACCTGCTGGGCGCGTCCGCCTACGCCGCCCTCGCCCGCAGCGAGACCGTTCCCGCGCTGCGCGCCACCCGGGGCGACGGCCGGCTGGAGGCCCTGGTCCGGCTCTTCCTGCTGCAGCGGCCGGTCCCGTACGCGCGGGCCGCCGCGGCGCTGCCGGTCGACGACTGCCTGGCCGACGGCTGGCTGGTCCGGGACGGCGACGAGGTCCGCGCGACCGTCGACGTGCGCCCCTACGGCGGCCCCGAGGGGCAGGACTGGTGGATCGTCTCCGACCTCGGCTGCGCGGTCGGCGGCGCCGGCGGCATCGCGGGCGGTTCCGCCGGGCCGGGCGGTGTCGAGCGCTCGCAGCTCGTCCTCGGCGTGGGCGGGGCCTCCACCACCCTCGCCGGCATCACCGTCCGTACGCCCGTGGCGAGCGCGCTCGACCTCGGCACCGGTTCCGGCATCCAGGCGCTGCACGCCACCCAGCACGCCACCAAGGTCACCGCCACCGACCTCAACCCGCGCGCCCTGCACTTCGCGCGCCTGACGCTCGCCCTGTCCGGCGCGCCCGAGGCCGACCTGCGCGAGGGCTCCCTCTTCGAACCGGCCGGCCAGGACACGTACGACCTGATCGTCTCGAATCCGCCGTTCGTCATCTCTCCCGGCGCCCGGCTGACCTACCGCGACGGCGGCATGGGCGGCGACGACCTCTGCCGGAGCCTCGTCCAGCAGGCCGCCGACCGGCTCAACGACGGCGGCTACTGCCAGCTGCTGGCCAACTGGCAGCACATCGAGGGAGAGGACTGGCGCGACCGGCTCTCCTCCTGGGTGCCGCGGGGCTGCGACGCCTGGATCGTCGAGCGCGACGTGCAGGACGTCGCGCAGTACGCCGAACTGTGGCTGCGCGACGGCGGCGACCACCTGGCCGACCCGGCGCAGTACACCGCGCGCTACGAGGCGTGGCTGGAGGAGTTCGAGGCCCGCAGGACCAAGGCCGTCGGATTTGGCTGGATCACGCTGCGTAAATCGGGCTCGGAGCGGCCTTCCGTCACCATGGAGGAGTGGCCCCACCCGGTCGAGCAGCCGCTCGGTGCGTCCGTTCGGGCCCATTTCGAGCGACAGGACTTCCTGCGCGCCCATGACGACGCGTCGCTGCTGGCCGCCTGCTTCCGGCTCGCCGACGAGGTCGTGCAGGAGCAGGTCGGGCTGCCCGGCGCCGAGGACCCCGAGCACGTGGTGCTCCGCCAGAACCGCGGAATGCGGCGGGCCACCAAGGTCGACACGGTGGGCGCGGGCTTCGCCGGCGTGTGTGACGGCTCTCTCAGTGCCGGCCGCATCCTCGACGCCATCGCGCAGCTGGTCGGAGAGGATCCGGTGGTCCTGCGCGACCGTACGCCGGACGCGATCCGGCTCCTCGTCGAGCAGGGCTTCCTGCTCCCGGTGACGGACTGACGGCACGCCGGAGGGGGTCGGGTTCACGACACCCCGCATTCCCGGCCGGAACAGGGCCGCCGGGCGTCCCGGTGGCCCCTTCCGTCCGGTGGTGTGCCGGTCCGGGCGGCAGACAGGACGCTTGTCGGGTTACCGTTCGAGTGGCGTTGCGGGCTTTTTCCGTTTGACACGGGGGCGGGATGTACCGTCACACTCCGCAGCGTCACCGCAGCGCCTACACCGAGTGCCGACCGGAAGAAGAGCGAAGTTGTCCCCGACCAGCGAGACCGCACAGGGCGGCCGCCGACTCGTCATCGTCGAGTCGCCTGCCAAGGCGAAGACGATCAAGGGCTACCTTGGCCCCGGATACGTCGTCGAGGCGAGCGTCGGGCACATCCGTGACCTGCCGAACGGGGCCGCCGAGGTCCCGGCCAAGTACAAGGGTGAGCCCTGGGCGCGCCTCGGCGTGAACGTCGATGCCGACTTCCAGCCCATCTATGTCGTCAATCACGACAAGAAGGACCAGGTCAAGAAGCTCAAGGAGCTGCTGGCCGAGTCCGACGAGCTCTTCCTCGCCACCGATGAGGACCGCGAGGGCGAGGCCATCGCGTGGCACCTCCAGGAAGTCCTCAAGCCCAAGGTGCCCGTCCGCCGGATGGTCTTCCACGAGATCACCAAGGACGCCATCCGCGAGGCGGTCGCCAACCCGCGCGAGCTGAACAAGAAGCTCGTCGACGCCCAGGAGACCCGCCGCATCCTCGACCGCCTCTACGGCTACGAGGTCTCGCCGGTCCTGTGGAAGAAGGTCATGCCCCGGCTGTCGGCCGGCCGGGTGCAGTCCGTCGCCACCCGTCTCGTCGTCGAGCGGGAGCGCGAGCGCATCGCGTTCCGCTCCGCCGAGTACTGGGACCTGACCGGCAGCTTCGCCACGGGCCGCGGCGGCGACGCCAGCGACCCGGGCACCTTCGCCGCCCGCCTGACCGCCGTCGACGGCCGGCGCGTGGCCCAGGGCCGCGACTTCGGTTCGACCGGCGTGCTCAAGGACAACTCCACCGTCCTGCACCTGGACGAGGCGAACGCCCGCGCCCTCGCCGCCGCCCTCGCGGACTCGGCGTTCTCGGTGCGCTCCGTCGAGTCCAAGCCGTACCGCCGCTCGCCGTACGCGCCGTTCCGCACGACCACGCTCCAGCAGGAGGCCTCGCGCAAGCTCGGCTTCGGTGCGAAGGCGACCATGCAGGTGGCGCAGAAGCTGTACGAGAACGGCTTCATCACCTATATGCGTACGGACTCCACGACCCTGTCCGAGACGGCCATCCAGGCCGCTCGCGCCCAGGTCACGCAGCTCTACGGCGCCGACTACCTGCCGGACAAGCCGCGTACGTACGCCGGCAAGGTCAAGAACGCCCAGGAGGCGCACGAGGCGATCCGCCCGTCGGGTGATCGTTTCCGTACTCCCGCCGAGACCGGCCTGACCGGTGACCAGTTCCGGCTCTACGAGCTGATCTGGAAGCGGACCGTCGCCTCCCAGATGAAGGACGCGACCGGCAACTCCGTCACCGTCAAGATCGCAGGCCGGTCGAGCGACGGCCGGGACGCCGAGTTCAGCGCCTCCGGCAAGACGATCACCTTCCACGGCTTCATGAAGGCGTACGTCGAGGGCGCCGACGACCCGAACGCGGAGCTCGACGACCGTGAGCGGCGCCTCCCGCAGGTCACCGAGGGCGACCCGCTGACCGCCGAGGAGATTGCCGCCGACGGCCACGCCACCAAGCCCCCGGCCCGCTACACCGAGGCCTCGCTGGTCAAGGAGCTGGAGGAGCGCGAGATCGGCCGCCCGTCGACCTACGCGTCGATCATCGGCACGATCCTCGACCGCGGCTACGTCTTCAAGAAGGGCACGGCACTCGTGCCGTCCTTCCTGTCCTTCGCCGTCGTGAACCTGCTGGAGAAGCACTTCGGCCGGCTCGTCGACTACGACTTCACCGCCTCCATGGAAGAGGACCTCGACCGCATCGCCCGCGGCGAGGCCCAGGCCGTGCCGTGGCTGCGCCGGTTCTACTTCGGCTCCGAGGAGGGCGCCCCGGCCTCCGCAGCCGACGCCGGCAACGGCGACGGCGACCACCTCGGCGGACTCAAGGAGCTCGTCACCGACCTCGGCGCGATCGACGCCCGTGAGGTGTCCTCCTTCCCGGTCGGCGACGGCATCGTGCTCCGCGTCGGCCGCTACGGCCCGTACGTCGAGCGCGGCGAGAAGGACACCGACGGCCATCAGCGCGCCGACGTGCCGGACGACCTGGCGCCCGACGAGCTGACCGTCGCCTACGCCGAGGAGCTGCTCGCCAAGCCGAGCGGCGACTTCGAGCTCGGCACGGACCCGGCCACCGGGCACCAGGTCATCGCCCGCGACGGCCGCTACGGCCCGTACGTCACCGAGGTCCTGCCCGAGGGCACCCCGAAGACCGGCAAGAACGCGGTCAAGCCGCGCACCGCCTCGCTCTTCAAGTCCATGGCCCTCGACACGGTCACCCTCGACGACGCCCTCAAGCTGATGTCGCTGCCGCGCGTCGTCGGCAAGGACGCCGAAGGCGTGGAGATCACCGCGCAGAACGGCCGCTACGGCCCGTACCTGAAGAAGGGCACGGACTCGCGGTCGCTGGAGACCGAGGACCAGCTCTTCGGCATCACCCTCGACGAGGCCCTCGCGATCTACGCGCAGCCCAAGCAGCGCGGGCGCGCCGCGGCCAAGCCGCCGCTGAAGGAGCTGGGCACCGACCCGGTCAGCGAGCGCCCGGTCGTGGTCAAGGACGGCCGCTTCGGCCCGTACGTGACGGACGGCGAGACCAACGCCACGCTGCGCCGTGACGACGACGTCGAGACCATCACTCCGGAGCGCGGCTACGAGCTGCTCGCCGAGAAGCGCGCCAAGGCCCCGGCGAAGAAGACCGCGAAGAAGGCGCCGGCGAAGAAGGCCACGGCGGCGAAGAAGACGACGACCGCCAAGAAGGCGACGGCCAAGAAGACCGCCGCGAAGAAGACGGCCGCCAAGAAGACGACGACCGCGAAGAAGGCCACGGCGGCGAAGAAGACCGCCGCGACGAAGGCGTCGGCGGCCGCGGCGGAGTAGAGCCGCGGGCCGGCCCGGGCACGGGCGCGGCGGAGTGGAGAGCCGCGGACCGGCCCGGATACGGGCGTTCCGCGGGTGCGAGCACGTGAAAGAGGGCAGAGACCGGAATCCGGCGCTCTGCCCTCTTTCGTGTGAGCCACGGCGCACATCAGTCGCAGCGGTCGCACGAGCGGTCGCGTGAGCGGCCGACCCCCAGGTCCAGGACTCGCGTGCGCGTTCGGGGCGGCGGTTGATGGGCGGCCACTCCGGATAGGCTGGCAGGATGACGCGAGCCGAGCAGCCAACGGTGGAAACCCCCACATCCGGCGCCCTAGCCGCGGATTCCCGCGAGCGCGCCGTACGCGCCCTGCTGCGCATCCCCCCGCTCCGGCGGCTGTGGAGCGCCCAGGTCGTCGGCGGGGTCGGGGACTCCCTCGCCCTCCTGGTCCTCCTGGCGCTGTCGCTCCAGGCGTCCGTCGTGACCGGGGCGTTCGGCGGCGGCTACCGCGGTGCCGCCCTCGCGGTCGCCGCGGTCCTCGGCACGCGGCTGCTCGCGACCCTGATCTTCGGCGCCGTCCTGCTCGGCCCGGTCGCCTCGCTCATCGCGCCGGCCGGACCGCTCGACCGCCGCTGGACCATGATCGGCGCGGACGGCGTCCGCTTCGCCCTGCTGGTCGCCGCCCCCCTGTGGATCGACTGGACCGAGTCCAGAGCGTCCGCCCTGCTGCTGGTCTCGGCCTTCCTCCTGGGCGTCGCCGAACGCTTCTGGACCGTCGCCAAGGACGGCGCGGCCCCCGCGCTGCTGCCCGCACCGCCCGCCGAGGGCGCGAGCGTACGGCCGCTACCGGACCACTACGACGCGCTGCGCCGGCTCTCGCTGCGGACGAACTTCGTCACGCTGCCCGCCGCCGCGGCGGCCCTCGTCGTCATCACACTCGTCAGCAATCTGTTCGGCTCCGGCATCGACTGGTTCCACGAGCACCAGGTGGCGATGGGCTCCTTCCTCGCCGCCGGCCTGTTCGCGACCTCCGTCGCGATCCTCTACGCCCTGGAACTCCCCGGCGCGCGGTCGCCCCGCGTGCGCTCCCCCCTTGAGGGACTGCGCCGCCCCAAGACGCCCACCCAGGGACCCGACACGGGCCGCACGGGCGCGATCCCGGTGCTCGTCCTCGCCTGCGCCGCCGTCGCCGGCGCGATCGCCTCGGCCGTCGGTGTCGCCGCGCTCCAGGCCGTCGACCTCGGCGGCGGCCCGGTGGCCTTCGGGCTGCTGGTGCTCGCCCTCGGCGGCGGCCCGGTCATCGGCATCCGCAGCGCCCGCAAGATCCTGCCCGGCTTCTCCCGCCGCCGGCTGCTCGCCCTCGCCCTCGCCCTGACCGGTCTCACCCTGCTGGCCGCCGGGCTGGTGCCCGACCCGACGACCGTCCTCCTGCTCATCCTCCTGGCGGGCATCGGCGCCGGCGTCGTCGCCAACACCGGTCACGCCCTGCTCGACCAGGAGACCGAGGAGAGCCGCCGGGCCCGTACGACCGACCACCTGCACGCCGTCGTCCGCGTCAGCGCGGCCCTCGGCGCGGTCGTGGCGCCCCTGCTCGCCGCCGCCATCGGACCGCACCGCCTGGAGAGCGGCAGCTTCGTCTTCGCCCACGGCGGCGCGGCGTTCACGCTGATGCTCGTCGGCGCGCTGCTGCTGCCCGTCGGCGCGATCGTCCTCGGCAAGACCGACGACCGCCACGGCGTGCCGTTCCGCCGCGACCTGATGGACGTCCTGCGCGGCGGCGACCCCGAGCAGGCACTCTCGGGAACCGGATTCTTCATCGCCTTCGAGGGCGGCGACGGTGCCGGCAAGTCCACCCAGGTCCAGGCGGTCGCCGACTGGATCCGCGCCAAGGGCCACGAGGTCGTGGTCACCCGCGAGCCCGGCGCGACCGCCATCGGCAAGCGGCTGCGCGCCATCCTCCTGGACGTCGGCTCCGCCGGTCTGTCCGACCGCGCCGAGGCCCTGCTGTACGCGGCCGACCGCGCGCAGCACGTCGACTCCGTCGTCCGCCCCGCCCTGGAGCGCGGCGCGGTCGTCATCACCGACCGCTACATCGACTCCTCCGTCGCCTACCAGGGCGCCGGCCGCGACCTGTCGCCCACCGAGATCGCCCGCATCTCGCGCTGGGCCACCGCCGGGCTCGTCCCGCACCTGACGGTGCTGCTCGACGTCTCGCCCGAGACCGCGCGTGAACGGTTCACCGAGGCGCCCGACCGCCTGGAGTCCGAGCCCGCGGAGTTCCACCAGCGCGTACGGACCGGCTTCCTGACCCTGGCCGCGGCGGACCCGTCGCGGTACCTCGTCGTGGACGCCGGCCAGGAGCCCGAGGCCGTCTCCACGGTCGTACGCCACCGCCTCGACCAGCTCCTCCCGCTCTCCGAGGCCGAGATCGAGCGCCGCGAGCAGGCCCGCAAGGCCGCCGAGGAGGAGGCACGCCGCCGCGCCGAGGAGGAGGCCGCCCGCAAGGCGGAGGAGGAGCGGCTGGAGCGCGAGCGCCAGGCCATGCTCGCCAAGCTGCGCGCGGAGGAAGAGGAGCGCAAGCGCCGCGAGCTGGAGGAGGCCCGCCGGCGCGAGGAGGAGCGTCTCGCGGAGGAGGCCCGGCAGCGGGCCGAGGAGGCGCGCCGCCTGGCGGAGGAGGAGCGCAAGCGCCGCGAGGCGGAGGAACGCACCCGCGCCGCCGAGCAGGAACGGCTCCGCAAGCAGGCCGAGGAGGAGGCCCGGCTGCGGGCCGAGGCCGAGGAGCGGCGCCTGGAGAGGCAGCGCAAGGCGGAGGAGGCGCTGCTGCGGGCGGAGGAGGCGCGGGTCGCGGCGGCGCAGGCGGCTGCCGAGGCGCAGGCCGCGGCTTCGGCTGCTGCCGGTGCTGGTGGCGGTGCCGGTGTCGGTGAGCCTGGTGGGTCCAGTGAGGCGCCGACGGTCGAGCGGCCGTCGTTCCGGAAGCCCGAGCCGGGGGATGGCGGTTCCGACGGCGGTTCCGATGCCGGATCCGGCGCTGGTTCCGGCGAATCCTCCGCCTCGGACGACACGCGGACCCTGCGCAAGCCGGTCCTCGGCCGGCCCGATCCGCGCACCGTGGACCGGACGCCGACGGTCGAACGGCCGCGGATCGACCCGCGCACCGTTTCGCGCGTCGCGCCCGCGAGCCCTGAGGAAGAGACGACGGTGCTGCCGCCGGTCGCGATCGAGCGGCCGCGGCCGCCGCGGATCACGTGGGGCATGGAGAAGCAGCGGCCCGCGGACGCCTCGGACTCCGAGGAGACGACGGTGCTCCCGCAGCCGGCGCCGGCCGCGCCGGGCACCGAGGGCGAGACGGAGGTGCTGCCGCCGGTACGGGCGGAGTCCGCCGGCGACGCCGACGAGACCGCGGTCCTCCCGCCCGTACGGGGCGAGGAGCCGCCGTCGGGCCCGGTATCCGCTTCCGGTGACGCCGAAGAGACGGCCGTGCTGCCGCCCGTGCCGTCCGAGCGGCCCGAGCGGTCCGGTGCCGGTTCCGACCCCGCGCGGCCCCGCCGCGTCGAGCGCCCGGCCAACCCGACGGAGCGGGTGCCGCACTGGCTGTTCCGGCCCGAGGACGCCGGGTCCGCTCCGGCACCGGCCGATTCCGACAGCGAGATCACGCGCGAGCTGCCGCAGCTGGGCGAGGACCCGTCCGGCGCGGCCGGCCGCGGGGCCCGTAACCGCCCGGGCTGGGCGGACGACGCCCCCACCCTCGCGGACGAGCTCCTCGGCCCCCGAGGGGACGACCCCCGTGGTGCCGACCGGGAGAACGGCCGGGACGGCGACGGCGACGGGGACAGCGGAGGCCGCCGCAAGGGCTGATGGCGGACGGCCACGAGGAGGGCCGCGGATCCGAGCGTTCGGATCCGCGGCCCTCACTCATGCGGGGGCTGGTGTACGGTCCCGGTCCGCGGACCGGCTCGTGGGCCGCTTCGTGGGCCGCCTCTGGGCCGCTTCGCGGGCAGGCCGACGGCCGGCAGCAGCGCGGCCCCCGGATCACCTTCGCGGCGTTCGTTGTCAGTGCCGTGTCCCACAATGGGTAATCGCAGGACAACCAGCGCGGAGGACAGCCATGGCGGTGTGGGACGACCTGGTCGGCCAGGACCGGGTGACGGAGCAGCTCTCCGCTGCCGCGCGCGACGCGGACGCGCTGGTGACGGCCGCGGCCTCTCCCTCGCCCGCCGGAGCGCCGGCGGCGCCCGGCGGCGGGTCGATGACGCATGCCTGGCTGTTCACCGGTCCGCCCGGCTCCGGCCGGGCCACCGCGGCCCGTGCCTTCGCCGCGGCCCTGCAGTGCAACAGCCCCGACCGCGCCCACGGGGCCGCCCCCGGCTGCGGTTTCTGCGACGGCTGCCACACCAGCCTCGTCGGCACCCACGCGGACGTCGAGATCGTTCGCACGGACCAGCTGTCGATCGGTGTGAAGGAGACCCGCGACCTGGTCCGCCGGGCCCAGCTCTCCCCGGCCGGCGGCCGCTGGCAGGTCATCGTCATGGAGGACGCCGACCGCCTGACCGAAGGCGCCGGCAACGTCCTCCTCAAGGCCGTCGAGGAGCCCGCGCCGCGCACCGTGTGGCTCCTGTGCACGCCGTCGCTGGAGGACGTGCTGCCGACGATCCGGTCGCGCTGCCGCCTCCTGACCCTGCGGACGCCGCCCGTCGACGCGGTCGCGGACATCCTCGTCCGCCGCGACGGCATCGAGCCCGAGCTCGCCGCCCAGTCGGCGCGGGCCACCCAGGGCCACATCGGCCGGGCCCGCCGGCTCGCCACGGACGAGCGCGCCCGCTCCCGCCGCGCGGCCGTCCTGCGGCTGCCGCTGCGCGTCGACGACATCGGCGGCTGCCTGAAGGCCGCGCAGGAGCTCATCGACGCCGCGGCCGAGGACGCCAAGCAGGTCGCCGAAGAGGTCGACACCAAGGAGACCGAGGAGATGCGCGCCGCGCTCGGCGCCGCGGCCGGCACCGGCGGCCGGCTCCCGCGCGGCACCGCGGGTGCCATGAAGGAGCTCCAGGACCGTCAGAAGCGCCGCAGCACCCGCACCCAGCGCGACAGCCTCGACCTCGCCCTCGTCGAGCTCACCGGCTTCTACCGCGACGTCCTGGCGATACAGCTCGGCTCGCGCGTGCCGATCGCCAACACGGACGCGCACGACGCCCTCCAGCGCATCGCCTCCGGATCGAGACCCGAAGGGACGCTGCGCCGGATCGAGGCGATCATCGAGTGCCGCCGGGCCCTCGACCGGAACGTGGCGCCGCTGCTCGCGGTCGAGGCCATGACGGTGTCGCTGCGGGCCGGTTAGGCGGCGTCCGGCGGATCTCCGGCTGCGGGCCGTTTCTTTGCCGCCTGCGGCGGCGGGCGCCCTGCGGGCGCGTCCTCAATCTCCCCCAGCTACCGCTGGGGGTGCCCCCAACGGGCCTGATTCGGCCCGGGCTCAGCCGCTTCAGCCTGTCCGGCGGTTGAGGACACAGCACAGCAGCCTGTCCGGCGTTTGAGGACACAACACAGCAGCCTGTCTGGCGTTTGAGGACACAACACAGCAGCCCGTCGGCGCTTGAGGACGCCACCGCGCAGCGGTGGTGCGGACGACAAGGCCCCGCAGCCGACCGCTCACACGACCCGCCGGACACGGCCCAGCGTCGCCTACGCGCCAAGTCCCCCACGGTTACGCCCTCTCACTCATACGAGGCCAATGAGGCCCAGTGGCTGGCCACGGCATATACCCCTCCGGATACGCTCCGTCCGGGCATCGTCCTTTTCCGTAACTGCCTGTGATGACCGCAGGTTTCCGTGCGTCCGAGGCCCCCGCACACGCCATGCCCGTCCACTCACGTAGAGGGACCAGCCGATGGACACCAGCCGTCTGCTCCGCACCTCCGGCGCCGTCGTCGCGACCGCGGCCCTGCTGATCTCCGGCTGCGCCCTGGAAGCTGCCTCCCCCCGGGCATCCGCGGCAGGGCGTCCGGCACCGGACCGCGGTGACGCCCGGCCCTGGGACATCGCCGCGCGACTGAGCAGGATCGGCGCCGCCCGCATCCCGTACTCCTCCGCGCCCGCCTCCCCGGACTCCACCGCCGTCGCCGACACCCTGGCCCCGCTGCCCGCCGCGGTGCCGGCCGCCCTGCGCCCGTACTACAAACAGAAGCTGACCTGGCGCCCCTGCGGCACGTCCGGCTTCGAGTGCGCCACGCTGATCGCGCCGCTGGACTACGACAAGCCACGGGCGGCCGACGACGTCAAGCTCGCGGTCTCCCGCAAGAAGGCGACCGGCTCCGGCAAGCGCCTCGGCTCCCTGATGGTCAATCCGGGCGGGCCGGGCGGCTCGGCGATCGGCTATCTCCAGCAGTACGCGGCCCTCGGCTATCCCGCCACCGTCCGCGCCCGGTACGACATGGTGGCGATGGACCCGCGCGGCGTGGCCGCCAGCGAACCGATCACCTGCCTGTCCGACGCCGACATGGACGCCTACACCCAGGTCGACCAGACCCCCGACAACGCCGGGGAGGTCGGTGAACTGGTCGACACCTACATCAAGTTCGCGGAAGGGTGCGCCGGCCGCTCCGGCAAGCTCCTCGGCCACGTCTCGACCATCGAGGCCGCCCGCGACATGGACGTCCTGCGCGCGGCCCTGGACGACGACAAGCTGACGTACGTCGGCGCGTCCTACGGCACGTTCCTCGGCGCCACCTACGCCGGGCTCTTCCCGGGCCGTGTCGGCCGGCTCGTCCTCGACGGCGCCCTCGACCCCTCGCTCGACGCCCAGCGCGTCAACCGCGACCAGACCGCCGGCTTCCAGACCGCGTTCACCTCCTTCGCCGAGGACTGCGTCAAACGCAGGGACTGCCCGCTGGGCACCACGAACGCCACGGCCGCGGGGGAGCGCCTGACCGCGCTCTTCAAGCAGCTCGACGCCAAGCCCCTGCCCGCCACGAGGCCCCGCCGGCTGACCGAGAGCCTGGCCACCACGGGTGTGATCTCCGCCATGTACGACGAGTCGGCCTGGGGCCTGCTGCGCGCCGCCCTGCGCTCCGCGACGAGGGGCGACGGCGCCCCGCTGCTGCGGCTCTCCGACGCCTACTACGAGCGCTCGGGCGCCGGCCGCTACGCCAACCTGATGTACGCCAACGCCGCGGTGAACTGCCTCGACCTCCCACCGGCCTTCCGCAGCCCCGCCGACGTCCGCCGGGCCGTCCCCGCCTTCGAGAAGGCGTCCCCCGTCTTCGGCGCGAGCCTCGCCTGGGCGGCCCTGTCCTGCGGATACTGGCCCGTCCCGGCCACCGGCCGTCCGCACCGCATCCCGGCCCCGGGCGCCGGCCCCATCCTCGTCGTCGGCACCACCCGCGACCCCGCCACCCCGTACCCCTGGGCCCGCGCCCTCGCCGCCCAGCTCTCCTCCGGCCGGCTCCTGACCTACGACGGCGACGGCCACACCGCCTACACCCGCGGCAGCGCCTGCGTGGACACCGCGATCAACCGCTACCTCCTCACCTCCACCCCGCCCCCGGCCTCCCAGAAGTGCTCCTGACCTGCAGCTCTCCCCTCCGGCCCACCGTGTACGGAGCACCCCTGGAACCTGTGTAGACTTGGCCGCGCTGCTGATGCCGATCCCGGCTCCGGCAGCTTGCCGCCTTAGCTCAGTTGGCCAGAGCAACGCACTCGTAATGCGTAGGTCTCGGGTTCGAATCCCGAAGGCGGCTCCGTAGAAGCCCCAGGACTCACTCGCCGTGACCTGGGGCTTTTGCTTTTACCAGATGCGTCTGCGACGGCGGGCGCGTGCCGATCGGGTGTCCTCGGTCTCAGTTCTGGTCTCAGTGGTGGGTCTCGACGACGGCATGAAGGCGTCCCCCATCCGGCGCATGGCGTCCTTGGAGAGCGACGACCGTCCCTTGACGTACCGGCGGGTCTGACTGATCTGCGTATGCCGGAGGATCTCCATGATCGTGGGCATGTCCACGCCCAGCTCATTCAGGATCGTGCCGGCCGTGTGTCGGCTGCCGTCGTAGAGACGCCGGTCACTGATGCCGGCCTCCTCAAGCAGCTCCTTGAATTCCGCCCAGTCCTGCCGGGGGTCGAGCGGCCGACCGTCCGGCCGAGTGAAGACCGCCCCGCACTCCTGCCACGCTGCGCCGGCCGTGGCCCGGTCCTCGTCCTGCTGCGCCTTGTGCTCGCGCAGGTACGGGATGAAGGGCGGCGGGATAGGCACGGGTTCCCAGCTCTTCTTGGTCTTGGGCCGGGTGAAGACCAGACCCCCGCCCTTGCGCTGCGGGCACGCGCTGGCATGCCTCTTGCAGGTCTTCGTACACGGTTTGGGGCAGCCACGCTTGTACCTCGTGTGCGCCGTGCAGCCGGGCGGACACGGCTCGAACCTGTGAAGGCGATCGCCGCAGGCATGCGGGTCTGAGCAGCCATGGCGCCAGGTGAGGCGCTGAAGCTGCCAGCGGGGATGAAAGAGCTCCTGTTCGAGGTCGACGTACGGCCACCGCAGCCCAAGGGTCTCCCCCTGCCGGAAGCCCATGCCGACGCCGACGGTCCACCGCATGAAGGTCGGCCGCTTTGCGGCAGCCTCCAAAAAGGCTTTGGCCTGCTCCTTCGTGAAGGGATTCGCCTCGGTTTCGTCGACGGACGGAGGGTCTACGAGCGTGGCGACGTTCTCCCCGATCACCCTGCGCCGGTGCGCGATCTTGAGGGCCCGCGACAGGATGCGGTGCACTTTGAGTACATGGGACGGTGCGTGACCTTCCGCGAGCATGGCCGCATACATCCGCTCCAAGTGCTCCGGCTGGAGCTTGTCCAGACGGTGCCCTCCGACGCCCGGGACGATGTCGTTGCGCGTCTTGGACCAGTAGTCGTCCAGCGAGCGCGGCTTGAGCTTCAGGCTCGCGATGGTGGTCAGGTACGTCTCCATCCACTGAGCCACGGTGGGGATGCGGCCGGCCTTCGGCGCGCGCTTCTCGTCCCTGAGCTTCTCCAGCTCCCTGACCTTCCGGCGCACTTCGGGTTCCGTCCTGGCCCTCCGATGGCGCCGGTCCGGGCTGCCGTCGTCCTTGACGCCCATCGTGACGCGACCGTGCCACCAACCGTCACTGCCCAGGTAGATGGTCGACTCCATGTTCGGCTTGCGGGGACCCACGTGTTCCTCCATACAGAGGTGGGCCCGCGCGGATCGCGCGGGCCCACCTCTCGCTGTGGCTGCTAGCTGGCGTGGATGGCCTCGTGCGGGAGGTCCATGACGTACGCCTCCAGGTCGCACCGCTTTATGCGGCGAGACCGACCGCGCTTGGTGTACGGCAGGGCTCCCTCGGCCATCAGCTCGTAGACCGTGGAGCGGCCGATCCGAAGTGCTTTCGCGGCTTCCTCGGGGGTGTAGAGAAGGGGTTCGATGGGTGGCGTGGCGGTACTCATCGGTGCATGCCTCCTCGGCGGGAGTCGAGGGCGCGACGGCCCCTGCTCCTACGTCCGCAACATCCGCCACACCGCAACACCGCTGGTCAGCGGCCTGGATTTGTGGCGGCTGGCGGTTGTGTGGCGGATATGTGCCGCCACGCGGGCGCGTGGCGGCACCGGTGAATCCGGGCTGGTCAGCCGGCGACCTTGAGCGGGCGCGTGGCGGGTTCCGGGGGCGTGTGGCGGATGTCAGGAAGCGGATCCGCCACAGTTTCACCCCTGCTGACCTGCGGTGTGGCGGATGTTGCGGCTGTTGCGGACTTTCCGGGGGGTGGGGGGCAGTACCGCTTCCACGCGTCGGCGAGGTCCTCCGCGTAGTAGCCCTTCGGGGTGTCGGAGCCGACCCGGACCCCGCGCGGCTTGATCGGCTTGTTCGCCGCGGTGACGTACTGCCCGAGCAACTTCGCCAGGACCCGGGAGTTGATGGGCTTGTCGTCCAGATCGCCCCACGGGGCGTCATCCAGACTCAACAGCCGCTCCAGGATGGTCGCGGTGGGCATCCGGTCGGCGCCCCGGAACACCGCGTCCCGCAGATCAGTAAGCAGTCGAACGCCGAGGGACGCTGCCTCGTCGTCCTGCGCCGTGTGGACCAGCTCCAGGCAGGCGGCGCGGGCCCGCGTGGGCCAGTGCCCGCCAGCGGCGTCCGCGACGGCGAGTAGGGGCTCCCACACGTCGGCGGGGCGGTCGGATACCCCTTCGGGCATGACCGGCCAGGCGTCTGCGACGTCGTCGCGAACGGTGTCGGCCCATTCGGCGAGCCGGTCGCGCAGCGCGTTGCCCTCCCTTTCGTGGATGCGCCGGCGGTAGGGCTCGACCTTCTCGTTGGGGGCGCGCTTGCGCATGCGGATGATGATCGAGCGGGTGAGGATCGTGTCGGGCAGGGAGCCGAGCCCGGCCATGGCGACGGCGCAGAAGGATGAGAACCATCCCGCGGTCTGGTTGGAGCCGTCGCCGACGCAGCGCAGGGATTTGGCGCCGCGCCGGTATCCGGAGTTGAGGAAGCCGCGTACGGGCTCGTTGTCCCCGGCTTTGGGGCCGAACACGGTGTCGATCTCGTCGAAGAGGAGGGTCGGAGGGCCCTCGGCTGCCTCTACCAGCCGGAACAGGGCGTTGGGGGAGGCGTTGACCGTGGTCGCGGCGCGGGGGGTGAGGGTTTCGACGATCTCCAGGGCGCGGGACTTGCCCGAGCCCGGTTCCGGGGAGAGGAACGCGAGCCGTGCGGTGCCGTCGAGCGCGTCGATGAGGTGGGCGTGGGCGTCCCACAGGGTGACGGCGACGTAGGCGGCCTCGGTGGGGAAGACGTTGAAGCGGCGGTGGAATGCTTCCACGTCGTCCAGCACGGCGGCGCCGTCGATGGGCTGTGTGGGTGCGTCGGTGTTGCTCATGCGGCGTTCCTCCCTTCCTGGGGGTTGCGCAGCGGGCAGGTGTCGCGGTGGGCGGTGTGGTCGGCGATCAGGGCGAGTACTTTCGTGCGGCCGACGGCGCTGCGGTCCCTGCCGCACGCGCACGTCGATGTGGCGGTGGGGGTGGCGCCGTGGGGTGCGCGGATGTGCAGCCACGCCACCGCGTAACGCCCGTCGTGCGACCGCGGGTCAGGGCGAAGAGCTTTTCGGACGCCTTCGGCGTCGCCCTTCGGCCGCACCACGGCCGGGTGGGGCGCGGTCCGGTTGGCGTGCTGGCGGGCTTTGGCGGTGGAGTTAGGGCAATCCAGGTGGGGGGAGTTGGGGGCGCTCATGCGGTCGCCTGTGGTGTGGCGTGGGCGAGGATCCATTCCATGGCGCTGCGGATGGTGGTGCGGCACTCGGCCGCGGACAGTCCGGTCGACTCCCCCGCCGCCTGGATTGCCTCTTCGACTGTGTGGCGGGAGATGTGTCCCCAGGCGACGAACCGGGCCACCTTGCACGTGCTGCGATGCAGGGTGGCGTTGCGGCCGCTCTCGCCTCCCTGCTGGGCGGCCTGGACGACCGCGCATTCGCGGTCGAGAGCGGTCTGTGCGGCCCGTGTGCCGTCCCGCACCGGCTTGATGGCGGGCGGTGCCGCGGGTTTTGGTGCGTCCAGCAGCAGCGCGGCGAGCCACCGCGGGAGCGCGGCGACGGGCGCAGCCTCGGTGACCTCGTACACGCCCTCGGGTGTGGTGCTGCCTGGGGCGACGACGTAGCCGCCCCACGCGCGGGTGTCGATGTGCCGCCCCAGGCGGTCGACGCTGCACTTCAGCCGCGCCCCGGGCGGGGCGGTGAAGTACAGGTGGTGGCCTCCGCTGGGTGTCCGCACCTGGTAGGTGGCCGGGATGCTCTGGCCGGCGCGCTCGCAGAGCGCCCGTAAGGAAGTGGCGCCGTCAGGCGCTCCTTTTGGCTCTTGCGGTTTCGCCATGTCCAGATCGATGACCAGCAGACTGGCCGGACCCGTCGCGATCCCCACGTTGTAGGGGTGGTGGGCCCATGCGGCGTGGATGAGTCCCGGGTCGGTCGTGGCCCGCTGCTCGGGGGTCCGGTGCCCGCGCGCGCAGCGCCCCGTGCGGGGGCAGGAGCGCTCGGGGTGTCCGGCGGGCCGTTTGGCGCGCGGGTGCAGGGGGATGACGGGCCAGCCGCGCTCTGCGCAGTCCAGGGCGGCGGCGAACAGGTGCTGGTGTTGGAGGTCCATCGTCAAGGGTTCGTTCATGTGGCGGCCCGCCCAGGTAAGTGCGACCGGGGGCAGGCTCGCCCGATGGGGGTGGGTTGCGTCATGCTGGATGTCTCCAGTTCTGTGAGAAGTGCTGGCAGGCAAGGGCGGCCCTAGGCTTTGGCGAGACGGGGGCCGCCCTTGGCACAGCTAGAACGGGGGCTCGGTGCCGGCCTCGGCGGTGGTCGGGCCGGATCCGGTGCTCCAGGCGTCGTTGGACGTGGGCCGGGGCTGCTTGCCGTTGATGGCGACGGTGGTGAAGCGCAGGGACGCGCCGATGTCGTCGACTTCCAGGGCGAGCATGGAGCGGTTCTCGCCCTCGGGGGTCTGCCAGTTGTGCTGGCGGATCCGGCCGGACACCACGACGCGGGAGCCCTTCGTCAGGGACTCGGCGATGTGCTCCGCGAGGGTGCGCCAGGCGGCGCAGCGGAAGAACGTCGACGTGCCGTCACGCCACTGCCCAGAGTCCTTGTCATAGGTGCGCGGGGTTGCGGCGACGGTGAACTTGGCCAGGGCGGATCCGTTGTCGGTGAACTTGAGTTCCGGGTCGGCGGTCAGGTTGCCGATGACGGTGATCGGGGTCTCTCCGAACGACATGTCGGTCTCCTCAGTGCGGGTCAGAAGGGGGGTTCGGTGGCGAAGGTGCACGTGCATGCGCGGCGGCGGTGCTTGCAGACGGAGCAGCGCTGGAGCGTGGCCGTCTTGTGGGGCAGCCACAACCGGGCCAGGGGCAGGAACGGCGCGCAGTGGCAGTCCTCGAAGTCGGGCTCTTCCGCCCCGGGGTAGCCGGACATCACGGCGCCGTCACCTTCGCAGGTGGGGCATGCGGGGTCGGGGAGGCGGTGCAGGGCGAGCATGGGGCGGGGGCCGATGGGGCGGTGGCCCAGCCGGTGGGAGTACCACGCGGGGTGGAAGCGGATCTCCAGGCGCCGGCGTGCGAGGAAGCGGCGGATCACAGGAGCCTCCCGAGGCTATTTCTTGGAGTGGAAGAGCTTGAGGCTCAGGCCGACCCCGATGGGGCCGGAGAGCGAGCCGACGACGGCCGCGGTGCGGATCGCGAACTCGAAGAGGGCGAGGGCGGCGGCGATCGTGCCCATGAGGCCGAGCGCGATGGCCAGGCCGATGAAGACGGGCCCGGCGTAGGAGCGGGCGGTGCGCTCGGGGGTCGGGGTGGTCTGGACGATGACGAAGGGGCGGCCGCCGGCCTGGCGGTAGAGCTCGGCGGGGATGTGCGGGGCGAGGGTCCCTAACGTCACGTTGGGCGGGGGTGGTTGGCGCATGCGGGGTCTCCTGTCAGGAGGTGAGGTTGGGGATGGCGTGGATGAGCGCGGCGCACACGCGGTTGATGGGCCCGGCCGCGCCGGTGCCGGCGGCGAAGAATCCGAAGAGGAAGAGCACGACGGCGGTGCCGGGGCCGACGGTGCGGGCGCGCAGGATGAGGGCGGTCATGATGCCCAGGACGACGACGGCGGAGAGGGAGAGGACCACGTGTTCTCCTGAGTTCGGTGACGTGGAGTGAGCACCTTTGTGTGAGGCATACGGGCGGCGAAGGAAGGGCCCGGATCCGGTTCCGGAGGGGGTCGCGGACGGTTGCGGCCCGTCGTGCTGTGCGACTCACACGGCTCATACGCACTGGTCAATGGCTCACACAGGGCGTGTGCGTCATACAGATGCTGCGGGGTGCGTATGAGCTGCGGGTGTGTGGGTCACGCGACCTGTAGCGGTCACTGTGCGTTGCGGTACCGGGTGATGGCTTCCGCGAGGGTCTCGGCCAGATAGCCGACCTTGGAGTCGTCTCCGATCCGGACAGTCCCGGCCCCGGGGCGGGTGACGCCGACCGTTTTGAGGATCTTGTTTAGCTCGGCACCGAACGCGCTGGGGTCGAGGTCCAGTGCTGCGGCGAGCGTGCCGGAGTGCATGCGCCCGCCGGCGGCGATGACGGCTTGGTGCGCGTCGCGCAGGAGCTGGGGAACGGGGTCGGGGCGGTTGTCAGGTCCGCCGGTCTGCTGGACGACGCGTCCGAACTCGGCCCGGATCACGTTCGCTTCGTCCTCGGGGGCCTGGTCGTGGCGGCCGGTGACGGTGCGGGCGGCGTCGAGCATTTGGGAGAGCAGGTCACCGCGGAACCGGATCTGCGGGCCGCCCTCCCCTTCACCGTCGCTCGCGTCCACGGCGCTGGCGGCCGGGGTGCGGGATGCCGGGTTGGTAGTGGCCTTCTCGCCTGCGCCGGTGAGGGGGAGGCCGGTGATCTCGTCGATGAGCGGGCGCAGGATCTCCATGTCGGTGTAGGGCAGGGTCGCGGTGGAGAGCTTTTTGTCCTTGTAGCGGCGGGGCAGGATGCGGCCCCAGCGCGAGGCGTAGAACCGGGCGGGCGCGGTGTCGAGGAAGACCGGGTCCAGGGTGGGGCGGCGGCCAGCGAAGGTGACAGCGAGGTGGGAGATCCGTTTGGGGGTGAGCCGGTATGCCTTGAACGGGGCCGGGGCGGTCTCGATGTCCTCGGCACCCGGGTAGGAGAGGAAGCCGCAACCGCGGTGCGGGGCGGCCTTGGGGTCCAGGCGGCCGGTGCCGGTGGGGAAGAGGTGGTGCAGCTCTTCCGGGTCGGACACACGCATGGCGGCCCGGTTTCGGGACTGCTTCTTCATCGCGGCGGTGATGACGTCCTGAGTGGCGCGCAGTCCGCAGATCACCACGCGGACCCGTGCCGCCCGGCCGGTGTCGACGACGGAGTCGAGCTTGCTCAGGATGCTCATCGGGAGTTCGGCGATCTCGTCCACCAGGATCACGATCGCCGGAAGTTCCTCGGAGACGGGGATCTTGTCGTCGTTCGCGTCGTACATCAGGTCCTGGTAGCCGGACTTGCGGGACTCGATACCGGCGATGGCGACGTCGAGCATGATGTGTGCCTCTTCGACCGTGTCCGCCGTCCAGTCGATGACCGGGACGTGCGCGGTGCCGTCGACGGCCCAGGGGCGTAGCCAGGGCATGGAGATGCCGGCGCCGGTGGTGTCGATGTGCCATACCAGCGCGTCACTGGTGCGCAGGGCTGAGGCGTTGGTGACGTTGACGAGGTTGGATTTGCCGGAGCCGACCTGGCCGACGAACAGGGCGCAGTCGGCCGCTAGGCGGATGACGGCGTCTTCGGCGTCGGGGTGCAGGCCCAGGGCCAGGGGGTCATCCATGCTGGTGACGGATGTGTCGTCGGGGTACGGGATCTCCTCGGCCATGACGTCTTTGGCGGTCACCCGGATCTGGATCTCGCCGTAGACCATGCCGTCGGTGATCTGGATGCCGCCGCCGCGCGGGAGCCGCAAGGCTGCGGCGAGGGTGTGGCCGGCGTTGGCGGGGAGTTCTGGGGTGCCTTCGGGCATCTGGACGCGGACGGTGTAGCCGACGTCGCCCTTCCAGGGCGTCACTCCATCGACCTTGTGTCCTTCGAGGCGGAACAGCTCGGCCAGGCGCCTTTGCCATTCACCGGCCTTGCCGTTTGCCCATTTCTGCAGGCTGCGTTGAGCCCGCTCGGTCTTCGCGGTCTGCTCCGCGCCGGCCAGGGCGCGGGCCAGGACCACGGCGGCCGCAGTCCCCGCTCCCCACCACCCGGCGCTGTCCCAGGTGAAGGCATCGTGATCGGTGAGGGCGACGGCGGTCCAACCGCCAGCGGCCAACCAGGCGGCGCAGCGGGTGACGATGTGGCCGTGGGGGCGGCGCTGGTAGAGGTCGCCTCCGGCCTGCGCGAGGGCGCCGGCCCCGGCGGCCAGGAGGGCGTAGCCCGGGGGGAGCCCGGTAAGGCCGCCGGTGGCAGCGAGGCTGTAGGCGCCGCCGGCGGCCATGGCCGCCCCAGCGGCAGGGGTGACCTTCCAGCCCCAGTCCAGGCAGGAGGTACTGCTACGTGCCATCAGGGATCGGTCTCCTTCACGCGGGCGACGGGGCGGGCCAGGCACCCGGGGGTAACCGGTGCCTGGCCCGCGAGAGAGGGACGGAAGCGCTGTGCTCTCAAAGGCATCCGGGGTGCTCATGGGGCGCTGGTCAGGCGTCCCACATGGCCTCGCCTTCCTCGCCGTTGCGAGGTGCTTCGTGGCGGGAGATGTCGGGGGCGTGCAGGCGCCGGAAGTTCGGCATCAGCTCCTGCGCGGCGGACGCGGCCTGCATGAGAAGGGTGTGGATATCGGCGATCGCATCCACGACCGCCTTGTCGACCGGGTAGCGGTCGTTGGAACGGACCTGAAGCAGGTTCACCGCCGCGGCGACGTTTTCGATGCCGTCGGGGATGCCCTCGTACTCGGCAGCGACCTGCTTCATGTGGCCCGGTTCGTAGCGAGCGTAGACGTGCGCGATGTCCTGGCACACCGCCACGAACTGCGAGGGCTGGCGCTGCCCGAAGCTGCCGTCCTGGCGGCGCTCCAGGATGTTCCACATGTGCTCCCCGTTGCGGGGCTCCTCGTAGCGGCGCAGGTCGTGCTCGTGAACCTTGGCGAACAGCGGCCCGACCTCGCCCGCCTTCTGCGCGGCCCGGTGGATCAGGGCGTAGACCTGGGCAACCAGGTCCGCCATGCGGGCGTCGGCGGGGTACTTGTCGGCAGTGTTGACCGCGAGCTGGCGCACCGCCTCAGCCGTGGACGTCAGGCCCTCGGGCAGGCCCCAGTACTCGGCCGCCACCGCCAGCATCATCGGCGGCTCGTAACGTGCGTACGCCTCGCGCACGCCCTCGGTCTCACGCTTGAAGACGGACACCAGATCTCCTCCGAAATGCGCCCCGCCCGGGGCGATCAGGGCACCTGCGAACGGGCGGCCCGGCTGCGGAAAACGCAGGGCGACGTCCGGGCGCGTGGCCTCGGTGTACTTGCTCTTCGCCCTGCGCATCAGACGCCGGTGCACCGCCCTGGCAGCCTTCGGACCCCAGGACAGGAAGTGCTCACCCCAGGGCCTTCCGGTGCGTGGGGCCAGGTGCAGCCACCGGAGCACCGCTCCGCCGCCGGCCGCGAGCGTCTTGAGTAGGAAGCCCGGCACTGCGGCCAGAGCACCAACGGCTCCGGCCGCGAGCTTCGCCCCCGCAGACCGGGCCAGATACGGCACCACCGTCCGCCCCTTCTTCACCAGCTCCCGCCGGGCAGTACGGATCCGCTCCCGCAGGCTCTGTGCGGCAGGAGACTGAGCGGCCTTCGCGGTGGCCCGCCCGGCTGAGGCCAGACCGCGCACCGCCACTCGCCCGGCCCGGCGCGCGGCAGCCGCAACCGCAGGCCGCACCCCGCCCCGGCCAGCAGCCAGGGCCCGTCCGGCAGCACCCGCCTTGGGAGTGCTGCCGCCCCGGCCCGGTCGGTCGGCCGAACGAGCCGAACCCGCGCCCGAGGCCGCGCCACGACGCAAGCCCAGGCGCCCCAGAACCCCGGCACGCCCACTACTACGGCCACCGGCGCCGCGATGGGCGTGCCCACCGCCAGCTCTCCCGACCTTCCCGCCACCCGTGCCACGGCCCGCACGGGCCCTGGAACGCGTACCGGGGGCGCCCAGGGCGCCGCGGGGACTACCGCCGAGCGTCCCGACCCTGGGGCCGGGGCCGCGGGTGCCGGCCACCGATCCAGCCGCCATGCGGGGCTGCTTGGCCAGCGACACCCCCCGGCCGGCACCGCCCCTGCGACTGCTGCCGCTGCGCGGTGTCGATGCCCCTGCGCTTGCCGGTCCAGTGGCCAGGGAACCTGCGCGGCGCTGGCGGCCAATCCGCCCACGGCCCCATCCCGCCCCGACTCCGCGGCCACCAACCGAACGGCGGCGGCCACCACCAGCATCCGTACTGCCGAACATGCCGGCCGCCCGGCCCAGACCGCCCCGCCTCGCACCCCGGAAGACTCCGGCTGAACCTCCCAGGCCGGCACGGCGGGTACGCCGTGACCTGACTACCGCGACACCTGCTGCCGTACCGGCCACGACGCCGGCCGCGGCGATCGTGCCGACCAGACCGGCTGACGCATATAGGGCGGCCGAGCTGGTCGAGACGGCCTCCGCCCCGAACACGGCAGCGGGCAGAACAGGCAGCCCGGCACCCTGTCGGGAGCGGGTCTGGGCCTGCTCTTCGGGGGCGTGGGTGACGGTGAACTCGATCGGAACCGACTGCCCACCGTCGGACACGGCCGTAACAGCGGCAGGCTCCGTCTCTCGTGTCGGTGCGGGCGGCGGTAGTGCCCCCGCAGGTTTGGTGTTGGACACTGTTTTCGCTCCTTTGGGGAGTGAAAGGGCGCCCCCGGCCGGGCCCTGGTAAGCAGGCCGGGGGCGTCCAACTGGTGACTTGCCTCAGCTGCGGGAGGTGGGGACGTGGCGCGGGTGCGCGGCGGCGGCCTCCTGCCACCGGCGGCTCTCCGCAGCGTCCGCGTCGGAGAGGCGGACGCGGAAGGAGCAGCCGCTCACCTGGCACCGGTGCGTGGTCGCGAAGGCGACCTCCACCAGGTGGTTGATCGAGCACGTGACGTTGGCGAAGAGCGCCAGCGCGCACGCCGTGGTCAAGGCCACCGGCACGTCGTAACCGCGCAGGCGCGATCCGGCAGTCAGAGCGACGGCCGCGCCGACAAGGGCGGCGGCCGGGAGACGAAGACGTCGGTACTGCAATGCGCTTCCCTTCTCTGGACGGTTCAGGCGGCGCGCTGTTCCTCGGGATAGGCGCAGGTCACGCACATCCCCAGTGAGGTGGGGATGCAGTAACCGGCGTCGATGCGGCAGGCGGGACACGTACGGCGGGCCGCCATCGCTTTTGCCAGAGCGGCGCGCTTCGCGGGGGTCATCGGGCGGACCTTCTTCGCCCCGGCGATCGGGTAGAGGTAGGCGACCTGGACCCCGCCGCGGCGGCGGTTGTGGCGCATCACCTGCGCGGCGATCGCCTGGCCGCCAGGGCGCAGGTCCTGGGCCCGTAACTGCCTGATCGTGGCCAGGCCGTCCGGGGCCAGACGCCACGGGAAGGTAGGGATTCCGTGGACCTCCCCGGTCGGGTCGTAGCACTTGCCGAAAGTCGGCGACATCAGAGCGCGGCGGCAGCAGTCACCGGTACCGGTTCGGGCTCCCGGGGGATGAGGCCGGACAGGTCGACCGCGACGTCGGCGAAGGAGCCGCCGCCTTTGAGGACTTCGTACGACAGGTCCGGCTTGGGCTGCCACTCGACGGTGTTGACGTCGATGCCCAGCGCTTCCCGCCAGGTCTCGAAGTCCGAGAACGAGCTGTACAGCGTGATGCTGATGCCCTCCACGACGCGGGAACGCAGGATGACGGTGCCGACCCTGAAGTCAGCGGCGGGCAGGTGCGGGAAGGTCTTGAGCAGCCGGTACAGGGCCACGATGGCCGGACCCTGGTCACCTATGGTCTGGGGTTCCATCTGCGGTGCTCCTTTGTGGGAGGTGCGCGTCAGCTGGCGATGGCGGTGGGGAGACTGGCCAGGTAGGGCTCACGGGCCCTGACCCGGCCGCGCGCGGTGCGGGCGGTCGACTCCGAGCCGCCCAGCCCAGCCGCGGCCATCGCCTCCGTCATGCGGGCGGTACTCGGCTGGGCGAAGTCCGTGCCGAACAGTGCGCGAATCACCTGGTCGGCACGATTGCGGTAGATCACCGGAGGGCACAGGTGCACGCGCGTCGACAAGGCTTCGACGGGCGTCGACACCGGGGTGACGGGCGTCGACGGCGGCGGGAGTTCCCGCGTCGCAGGGCCCTCGGCAGGCTCCTGTACGGACTCGCCGACCGGGGGCCGGTCGAGGGTCACCGTGACGGGTACGGGGGCCGTCTCGACGGGCGTCAACGGGACCTCGACGCCCATCGACGGGCGGTCGACGGGCGTCGACACGGGGGTGACGGGCGTCTGCGCTCGGTGGGCGAGGTAGGCGTGGACCTGCCGCATCAGCGCGCCGAACGCCAGCAGCGCGGCGACCGGTGGCACGGCGGCCACCACGTAGTCCAGGGTGGTGGCGTCCGTGCCGACCCCCGCCACGTTCAGTGCGATCGATCCGCCAGAACCTGCTGTGGCCAGGCCGATTGCCCACAAGTCGACGCGCCGGGCGAGTGAGGCGCGCAGGATCAGCAGCTCGCCGACGACGATGAACAGGTCGACGGTGCCGGGCCAGGCCCACGACCGGGCGACGGCGTCGGCCATGCCGTGACGGGCGGCGAGTTCCTGCAAATGCTCGTACGACAGCCAGAAGGCGATCGCCGTCAGGACCATCGTCAGCCCGCCCGCGAGCGAGGTGATCGCCACCTCAACCAGCGGCGGCATCGTCACGCCGACGGGCGTCGACGGGCCGTTGACGCCCGTCGAACGCCTTCCGCTACCGGGTACGCGGCCGGGCCTCCAACGCCAGATCTTCATGAGGTCCCCTTTGCGGGGGCGGGCGTGCGGCGGCCGATGGCCTGACCCGCTCGACGCCCGTCAACGGGCGTCATGACGGCGTCGAGGGCGGCGGGCTGGGTGTAGTCCTCGCGCACCAGATGCGCATCAAGGTCCAGGAGCTGATGCCGTTGCTCCGCGAGCTGTCCGGCGCGGTAGCGGCGTGGGTGGAGGCGGCGGTAGAGGCGGTGGCGCAGTGCGGTCATCGGCGGCCTCCTGCCGGGGCGGTGGTGCCGGGGCGGCCGGTCCGGCGACCGTTGGTGGTGGTCATCTCCGGGATCGGGCCCTCCGCGATGCGCCAGCCGCCGCCCGTACGCTTCGCCGCGTACATGGCCTCATCCGCACGCCGCAGCGCGAGATCCAAGGCCGGGGCGGGAAGGCCGGCGACGGCGAACGCGCCGATGGAGGCGCCTACGGTGAGCTCAGCGCCCCGGAAGGGCACCGGGGAGCACAGCACCTCGTCGAGCTCACGCAGCTCGAACGGCCGGCGGGCGGAGTCGGGGATTACGGCCGTAGCGGCGAACTCATCGCCGCCCAGCCGTCCGGCGCTGCCGCCCAGCAGGGCCGCCCACGTCTGTAGCCGGTCGCCGACCGCGGTCAGGACCGCGTCGCCGGCGGCGTGCCCGTGGGTGTCGTTGACGGCCTTGAAACCGTCCAGGTCCAACAGCACGACCACGGCGCCGGGGGCGCGCAGATCGCGCCGGGCCGAGGTGGTGAACTGCGCGCGACCGGGCAAGCCGGTCAGCGGGTCCAGGCGGATCCGGGCGATCCTTCGGCGCAGCAGCAAGGTGTGGACCGACCATCCGGCCAGCAGCGGGGCGGCGGCCGCGGATACGGAAGCCAGCGTGTTCATGCCGCCTCCGCCCCGGGCGCCACCTGGCCGCCCTGGTTCTTCCTGGGGCGGCTCACCGGTGTGAGCCGGTGCGGGGCCACGGCGCGGGCTTCGATCAGCGACGCGGCGACGCGGGTGACGGTGTCGTACAGGTGCGGGTTGTCGGCGAGGATGTCGCGGGCCGCGTCCAGCCGGGCGGACCGCTCCTCCTCGCTCTCGTCCTCGACGCCCAGCCACAGCTCGGGCGGCGTCCCTAACGCCAGTTCGAGGAAGTCGTCGACGGTGACGGCCTCATGTCCGCCGATATAAGTCTTCATCAGCACAGGTCTCCTGATCAGTGGAGAACGGGCAGGGATGCCCGAGTGAGCCGCAGGCTTTGGCGAGACGACAGCTCACTCGGGTGGTGCAGGACGGCAGGTGTGATCGCTGCCGGGAAGCGCTTGCGACCTCGCGGTCATCGGCTTGTCGTTGATGATCCGTGGGATTGCCGCCGCGCTCTCCACCGCTCCACCGGACCGCATGGGGCGGTACGGCAAGCGTCTGGGCAGCGCGTGGCTGCGAGTTCGTGATGGCGCGCAATGCGCCCGCCTTCTCGGGGCTGCCGGGGTTCGTACTCCCGGGCGTCATGTCTCTGCCTGACGAAGCAGGGCGGCGAGCGTCGGGTGGCACCGGATGGTGATGCTGCGGTGTTCTCCATTGCCGAGGCTGTTGGCGTGCCGCTCTGGGACGAACGTGACCCGGCCGTCTCGGGGGCGATCTGTCTCATCTCGCCACATGCTTTGGGACCCCACTGGTCATACCGCTTGCCATCCAGCCGTGCACACTCGCGTGCCTCGCGTACTGGTCAGCTCCCGGTCCTTCCCCACACCCCAATCCGGGGTGGCGTTGCCGTGCGTAGGGGGAGAGCAACAGTTGCTTCGGCGGTTCGCCCCCGGTTCCTCAACCTAGGCGCCTGCCGGAGCTGCGCTCCCGTAGCGGTCCCGCATGATCGCTATGCAGTTCTCAAGGGTCAGACGCTTCCTTCGGACCCGTCTCACGAGGGCCCTCCGGACGTACGTTGCGCACGTCAAACGGGTCTCTCACCGGTTCGCGCCGCCCAGTTCGGTGGCTGCGCTTGCTGGTGAGACTGTTCTAGCATGACTGACACAGGCAGTACAAGAGTCTGTGTTGGCAGTGCCAGTTGGACCAGGAAGGAGGCGGTTAGCATCGGGGCATGACGCCTACCGCTGACGACGCACGCCGGGTGAACGAACAGATCGCGGATGCCCTTCGCGCGGAAATCGTTTCCGGCAAGCTGAGGCCAGGAGAGAAGCTGCCGGCAGTCCGCCACATCGCAGCCCGTTTCCAGGTCGCCGCAGGCACCGCGACCAAGGCCCTTCAGTTGCTTGTCAAAGGTGGCTTCATCCGCGCCGACTCCACGCGCGGCTACTTCGTGAGCGATCGCCCCGAGACGCTTGCGGAGCAAGGTCCCGGCTCGGAGTTCCTGACGATCATGCGAGAGATCGAGCTGTTGCGGGCACACTTGGCCCGCTTGGATGACCGGCTTCAACAGCTGGAGAGCTCGACCCGTGCAGACTGACAAGCTGGGCCGTGCGTTCGATTCGCCGCTCCAGTCGGTGGACATCCGCCGAGAGTTGGCGTAAAGCCACCATCAGCTGGTGCCGCTCAGCAGCTGTTAATGCCATCGCTCCTCCTTGCCTGGCCGACGCCGATAGGTTGGTTTTCGCTATGCGTCGTTTGTAGCGAGAGCACTTGACTGGCTACCAGGTACGTGATGTGGCCGCCCATGAGCAGCCACATGGGCTATATGGGGAGGACGGATGGGACAACGTCCGAATGAGTTGACACCGCACGCGAGCCCCCTGCATCACCTCGGCTCCAACATGCGGTCGTGGCGCGATCAGCGCGGCTTGTCCTTGGGTAAGTTGAAGGCTCGGATCAGGTATGACATCAGTTATATGGCCCGAGTTGAGCGCGGAGACCAAGCGCCCTCGGAAGCTTTGGTGCAGGCATACGATCAGGCGCTCGACGCCGGCGGTGCCTTAGTCGGGCTCTTCCAGGAGATCCATAGCGGGGTCGCTATGGGGGATTTGTCTCGCGGCCATGTGGCCAAAGCCGGGCCTCATGTGGCTAAGGCCCCAGTGGCCCTGGCTGGCGTCACGGGCGTCGAGGCAATGTCGGATGAGGAGGGGGTGACTGTCCCCTGCCGTACTTCCGACGGAAGGATCATCTTCGTGTCTGTACCGCGCAGGATCTTCCTGGGTGGCCTTGGCGCCGCAGCAGCGAGCATCGCGAGTGCCCCATTAGCAGAGGCCGGTGCTCCGACGCCGCGGATACCCGTCGTGGACCGGAACCCTGTCGAGCACCTCCAGGCCATCCGTCGCGTGCTCATCGACTCGGACAACCTGTTCGGTCCGCGTCAGCTGATTCCGAAGGTGCAGGAACAGATCCACGTCATCACGGCACTGCGCGAGGGGAAGCGCGGCACGGACCGCCGCCAGTTGCTTCAGGTGCAGACGCAGTTCGCCGAGCTTTGTGGCTGGTTCCACCAGGACGCGGGGGACCACCGAGCGGCGCAGTACTGGACAGACCGGGCACTCCAGTGGTCGCACATGGCCGGAGACCCGGACCTCACGGTCTACATCCTGGCGCGGAAGAGCCAGCTCGCTGGCGACATGCGGGACGCGATTGAAGCGGTCGACGTCGCGGAAGCTGCGGAGGACGCGGCCCGGCCCGGCACCCGGCTGGCTGCTGTATCTGCAACGTACGCGGCTCACGGGCACGCGCTCCGCGGGGACTCACGGGAGTGCATGCGCTCGTACGACCACGCGCGGGAACTGCTGCACGCCATGGACGGCAACCAGGCGGGCAGTTGGGGGGTGTGGCTGGACGACGCGTACATCGACGTGCAGCGCGCCCGCAGCCTGTCCGTCCTTGGGGACCACCAAGCAGCCGCTGAGGGATTCCGAACCGCGATCGCAGCCCTACCCGCCGGCTATCACCGCGACCACGGCGTCTACCTCGCACGGGAAGCCTTGGCGCATGCTGGAAGCCGGGATGCTGAGCAAGCCGCCATCATCGGACTTCAGGCGCTCAACATCGGCAACGAGACGGGCTCCGCGCGAATCCTGAGTGAGCTGGCGCGGCTCGATTCTGACCTGAACCGGTGGCGTACGGTCCCCTCCGTGCAAGAGTTCCGCGACGCACTCAACGCCTCCGTTCTTCACGAAGCATGACTCCTCACTCCACCATTGCTGCCGTAACCAGGGAGAACACCTTGCCCCGCCCATACGTCCTGCTGAGCGTCGCTACCTCTGTCGACGGCTACATCGATGACGCGAGCCCCCAGCGTCTTCTTTTGAGCAACAGCGACGACTTCGACAGGGTCGACCAGGTCCGCGCCGAATCCGACGCCATCCTCATTGGCGCCGGGACCATCCGAGCGGACAATCCCAGACTCTTGGTCAACAGCGACAAGCGCCGGGCCGACCGCGTTTCCCGGGGCCTCCCTGAATACCCGCTGAAAGTCACGATCTCCGGCAGTGGTGATCTCGACCCGGCAGCGAAGTTCTGGCACCACGGCGGGGCCAAGGTCGCCTACACCACCGATGCGGGGCAGGAGAGGCTCAGCGCACGGCTCGCGGGGCTCGCCGACGTCGTTTCCCTCGGGCCGGACATCGACTTCGGCAAGCTCTTGGACGACCTGGGCGGGCGCGGCGTCAAGCAGCTGATGGTGGAGGGAGGCGGCAGTGTCCACACCGCGTTCCTCTCCCAGGGGCTGGCCGACGAGATCCATCTCGCCATTGCGCCTCTGCTCGTGGGCGATGCCGACGCGCCCCGGTTCCTCAGCCCAGCCTCGTACCCCGGCGGATCAAGCCGCCGCATGGCACTCGCGGAAGCCCGGACCATCGGTGACGTCGTCCTGCTGCGCTACCTTCCGAACCTGGTGAGCATCAAGTGAACAACGACGCGGTCACCGCCGCTGATCGCACCTGGATGGCGGCCGCCATCGAGCTGTCCCGACGGTGCCCGCCGGCGGAAGGCGCGTATTCCGTGGGTGCTGTCATCGTCGGCGCAGATGGCAACGAGATCTCGCACGGCTACTCACGAGAGACCGATCTGCACGTTCACGCGGAAGAGTCCGCGTTGGCCAAGCTGTCCGCAGACGACGATGCGCGACTCGCCGGGGCCACGCTCTACAGCACCCTGGAGCCCTGCTCAGAGCGTAAGTCGAGACCTCTCACCTGTACCCAGCTCGTACTCCGGTCTGGCATTCGCCGCGTCGTCATTGCGTGGCGAGAGCCGGATCTGTTCGTGGGTGACTGCATCGGTGTGGAGGCACTCCGTGACGAGGGGGTGAGCGTGGTGGAGCTCCCTGACATGGCGGAAGAAGCCCGTGCGGTGAACGTCCACCTGCTGGGCTGACCTGTTGAAGTTGAGGCGAGAGGACGAGGTCTGGAGCCGCCGGAGCACCTGCTCCGGCGGGGCGCCCTGGTCTCAATTCCGGTCTCGATTGGCAGGCTGGTCCACCATCGTCCACCGTCATCCGTTCTCGTCCGCCACCCTCTCTCACCTGCGGTTGGTGAGGGGACGCGGACGGCCGTGGACGCCCCCGGACCAAGATCGGACAACTCGTAATGCGTAGGTCTCGGGTTCGAATCCCGAAGGCGGCTCCGAAGGACGAAGGCCCAGCTCACTCTGTGAGCTGGGCCTTCGTCGTGTGCGGTGGTGCCTTCGGGCCGTGTCCTCGCGGGGGGCCGGCGTGCTCGTGGGGGTTCGACAAAAAAGTTGGCGGGACACTGCACGTTCCGGGGGCTTCGCGGCACTCATGGGTGAAGGCGACGGACACCGGCTCGTCGGAGCGCTCACGGGGGGCGTTCCGGGGGGATGGCAGGGTCGGTCGTCTGTTCGTGTTCGGTTGCCGTTCCGAAAAGGGAAGGCCATGTGCGGGTCTCGCTGTCAGCCGCCTGTGCGGGCCCGGACGGGGGTCGTTGCGATGGGGCGAAGTTCGAACGTATTGACGGGTCGGGGGGATCCGGTTGATCAATTCTTCATGGCCGGCGGGGCCGGATATAGATTTATGCGATGGGCTGGATATAGTTCCGGCTCGCATCACACGTTGACCCTTCCTCGTGTCACTCCCCTGCATCAGCAGCGAGTGCCGATTGAGGAGGGATATCTCGTGCAGCACCGCAGGGGCCCCGACGGGAATGAATTCGACAGGTTCTTCCGGTCGGACTACCGGAAGTTGATCGGCTTTCTCCGGTTCATCGGCGCCACGAAGGAGGAGGCGGAGGACTCCGCGTCCGCCGCGATGATCTACGCGCTGGAATGCTGGGCCGAGATCACCCACCCCTTCGCGTGGGTGCGCAAGGCGGCCGAGCGACACTTTCTGCGGTCGACGGCCCGTGATCTGGACGCACCGAAGCGGGCGCTCAAGGGCGGCTGGGCGGTGGGCGCGGGGCTCCCCGGTCATGAGGTGCCGTCGCGTGCGGACGAGGAAGCCGTTCTCGCGCTGATGAGGAATCTCGGATACAAACAGCGCCAGGTCATCGCTTATACCTACGACGGTTTCAATCCTTCCGAAATCGCCGAGATCACCGGTGATCTTCCGGCGACGGTGAGGTCCAATTTGCGATCGGCGAGAGCCAAGCTAACCAGCATTCTGCAGGAGAGTCGCGCAACAGCTGACACGCATGGTGAGGAGGAGTAATGAGCACCTACGGCGACGAAGGCGTTGATGAAGGCTTCGATGAAAGTGTCGGAAAACCCATCGATGGAAATATCCGGGATCTGCTGACCCCTCTCAACAGGTATGCCTTGGTCAGCGATCCGGTCAAGGGGGAGGCCGACCGGCGGCTGAAGGAGTTCAAGGACGCCTTCGACGCCGGGCTCGCGGCGGAGATCTCCGACGGGGCGGTGGAGCGCAAGCTTCTGGAGATCAAGATCGAGGCCGCCCGCCGGGCCGTGGTCCGCGACCACAAGTCGGGCAGTGCCGGCCTCCAGGAGTTCCTGAGCCTGACCGGCTGCGTGGGGGGTGCGGCGGCGCGTGGGGGCCGCCCGGCGCCGCTGCCGGAGGCGGCCCGGAAGGGCAGCCTCCGGCGGTGGTGGTGCTACCTGGGGCTGGGGCTGCTGCTGGTCGGGATGGCGGCCCTGGCCGTGGTGGCCCTGCCCGGCAACGGCGTCCCGAGATGGGGCCAGGCGGTGATCCACTCCGCCGGTCTCGGTGTGATCGTCTCGACCACCTTGTTCACCGTGATCCAGCTGCGTGACCTCCGCGAGCACCGGCCCGACAGCCTGCACCCGGAGGCCCTGTCCCAGCTCCGGGAGGAGGCGGCGCCCAGGAGCGGGCCCCCGGTGCCGAGGAGCCCGAAGACGCCGATGAGGAGGAGCAAGCGCGCCCTGGACCTCGCCGTCGGCGCCACGCTGCTGTGGTCGGCGCTGCCCATGCTGGCGATCGTGTCGTTGTGGATCCGGTTCACCTCGCGCGGCCCGGTCCTCGTGCGGCACCCACGCGTGGGCGCGGGCGGCAGGGTCTTCCAGCTGTACGACTTCCGGACCCGGGACCGGTCGGGGCAGCTGACCCGGCTGGGCACCTTCCTCCAGGAGCTCGGCCTCGAGACCCTGCCGCGGCTGTGGAATCTCTTCCGCGGCGACGTCACCCTGCTGGGACCACCCGCCGAACACCCGGCGATGGCCGCCTCGTACCCGAAGCAGTGCCGCTGGGTCTTCTCCTACCGGCCGGGAATCGCCGGGCCCCTGTGGGACGGCTATGTCCGTCCGGACGCCGACCTGTTGCCGGGATCCGACGCGTGGCGGCACTACCTGGACGTGGTCGTACCGCAGCGCGTCATGGTCGACCGGGCCTTCTACGATTCCCTGTCCGCCTGGGGAACGGCCTGCCTGATCTTCAGAATGCTGTTCAGTTCGAATGCGTTCACCACATATCGCGCGCCGGAGCAGGAATCGGAGCATGGCCCGGAACAGGGACCGGAGAGCGGTACGGCAGGCATTCCGGCCGTACCCGAACTCGCCCCGGACACTTCGCCGCTTCCCCGCTGGGAAGCTCCGGAGGCGCGCTGCCTGGTCAATATCACCGTCTGGCAGTGAGGACGTGCTCGTGAAAAGCCGGCCCGGGGCCGGTCGCCGCCGCACAGCGGCCACCGGCCCCGGATCTCCCGGCTCAGCGGGCGAGAAGGAACACCGCCAGCAGCATCACCACGACGAGCAGCCCGAGGCCGCCGGCGACACAGGTGACCAGCACCGAGCCGGTCGTCACATAGGCGCCGCTGACGCCCGCGGTGACGGAACCGAAAGTAGCTCCGACCGATGTGGGGGTGAGTTTCCAGCGCGGGGAATTGCCTTTCGTACCACGACCGTTCACTGCCATGGACAGCCTTTCTTCGACCTGCACCCAGGATTCGGACAGAAGGTTCATACAGAGGCCGCGGTGACGGGCCCTGGCCGGCCCCACCGCTTGTTTCCCTTTTCGCAAGGTGAGTGACGCGAACCCGCGGATCCGTGCGACCCCCGGCCGGCCACGGCCCGCCGGGGCGGACGCCCTCCGTGTCCACCGGATGGTGGACACAGGTCTGTCCCCTCGGTCGTACCGCCGCGCTCCCCGGGCCGACAGGCTGGGGATATGGCAGAAACAGCAGTACGGGTCCGCGGATTGCGGAAGACCTACGGTGACCACGTCGCCGTCGACGGTCTGGACCTCGACATCCGGCGGGGCGAGATCTTCGGCATCCTCGGGCCGAACGGTGCGGGCAAGAGCACCACCGTGGAGATCCTGGAGGGTCACCGCAAGCGCGACGCCGGCGAGGTGGACGTGCTCGGCGAGGACCCGGGCCGCCCCTCGCGGCGCTGGAAGTCGCGGATCGGCATCGTCTGGCAGAACGAGGTCGTCGCCGGCGAGCTGACGGTCGCCGAGACCGTACGGCACTTCGCCCGGTACTTCCCCAACCCGCGCGACCCCGAGGAGATCATCGATCTCGTCGGCCTCACCGAGAAGGCCAACGCCCGGGTGGGCGGCCTCTCCGGCGGCCAGCGGCGCCGCGTCGACGTCGCCGTCGGCGTCATCGGCCGCCCCGAGTTGCTGTTCCTGGACGAGCCGACCACCGGCTTCGACCCGGCGGCCCGGCGGCAGTTCTGGGACCTGATCCGTTCGCTCGCCGACGGCGGCACGTCCATCGTGCTCACCTCGCACTACCTGGACGAGGTCGAGGCGCTCGCCGACCGGCTGGCCGTCGTCGTCAAGGGCAAGGTCGTCACGGAAGGCGACCCGGTCACCCTCGGCGGCCGTGCCACCGCCCAGGCCACCGTCTCCTGGCTGGGCGCCGACGGGCCCATGGAGCACCGCACCGACTCGCCGACCGCGGTCGTCACCGAGCTCGCGGCGTACTTCAAGGGCGAGATCCCCGAGCTGACGGTCAGCCGGCCCTCCCTCGAAGACATCTACCTCGGCCTCATCAAGGAACAGGAGACAGCGGCATGACCCAGACTCTCGCGGGCGGTCCCGCCGCACCCGGCCTGCACCCGGCCGGCGGGGCCGGCAAGCTCCCCGGCGCCTTCCGTCTCGGCCTGCTCCGCGGCGGCCTGGAGATCAAGGGTTTCTGCCGCAACCCGGGCGCCGTGGTCTTCACCTTCGCCCTGCCGATCATGATGATGACGATGTTCGCGTCGATCTTCCACGACAAGGTCGAGGGCGCCGGGGTCACCGTCTCCCAGCTGTACGTGGCCGCGATGCTCGGCGCCGGTCTGATGTCGACCAGCTTCCAGGCCATCGCCATCGGCATCGCCACCGAGCGCGACGAGGGCAACCTGCGCCGCCTGGCGGCCATGCCCATCCCGCGCAGCTCGTTCTTCTTCGGCAAGCTGTGGCTGGTCCTGGCGACCGGCGTCTCCGAGACGCTGCTGCTGCTCGTGTTCGGCATCTCCTTCTTCGGCCTGGAGCTGCCGAGCGACCCGGCCAAGTGGTTCACCTTCGCCTGGGTGCTGCTGCTCGGCCTGATCGCCTGCTCGCTGCTGGGCATCGCGATGAGCAGCGTGCCGCGCGACGCCAAGAGCGCGACGCCGATCGTGACCCTGCCCTTCCTCGTCATCCAGTTCATCTCCGGCGTCTACATCCCGATCAACTCGATGTCCGGCTGGATGCAGCACGTGGGCGCCTTCTTCCCGCTGAAGTGGATGTGCCAGGGTTTCCGTGCGGTCTTCCTGCCCGACCAGGCGAAGATGCTGGAGCAGGCCGGAGACTGGGAGCTCGGCCGGGTCGCCCTCGTCCTGGGCGCTTGGTGCATCGGAGGATTGATTCTGTGCCTGACGACATTCCGCTGGAAGGGCCGGCGCGACGGATGACCGTGCCCTCCGCGGCCCCACAGCCGAGCGCCCGTGCCACCCATGCGTGGCAGCGGAACGCTCGGCTGTGGGATTTCCACTTCGGTGTGGCGCTGGTGGTGGCGGAGCTGTTCGTCGCCTTCTCGCACGGGCCCGGCCTGTGGGTCTGGCTGATGAACGGCTGGCTGCTGCTGTCCGTACCGCTGTACGTGGCCGTCGGGCGGCCCGCGCTCCACGGCGACCCGGAGAACTCCCGGCGGGCCGTCGCCTTCTGCGCCGGCATGGCCGTGCTCTACACCCCGGCGGCGATCCTCGCGCAGGAGGCGTCCGTCGCCATGGTCGCCCTGGCGCCGCTGTCGTACATGCTGCTCGACCGGCTCCGGGCGATGGCCTTCCTGCTGGTCTACAACATCGCCCCGCTGGTCGGCTGGACGGTCCTGATGTGGGACGACCCCGGCCACCTGCTGCGCACGGTGCTGATCGCCGTCGTCGTCGCCGGTTCCTCGATGGCCATCGGCGGCTGGGTGGAGAGCATCGTCGTGCAGAGCACCGAGCGCGCCGAGCTGATCCGCCGGCTCGACGAGAGCCGCGACGAACTGACCCGCCTCTCGGTCGCGCACGGCGCCCTGCTGGAGCGCGAGCGGCTCGCCCGGGAGATCCACGACACCCTCGCGCAGGGCTTCACCAGCCTCGTCATGCTCTGCCAGGCGCTGGAGGGCGAGCTGGAGCGCAACCCCGAGCAGGCCCGCCGCTACGTCGACCTGATGCAGCGCACCGCCCGCGAGAACCTCGCCGAGTCCCGCTCCCTCGTCGCCTCGCTCACCCCCGCCCAGCTCGACGACAGCTCGCTGGACGAGGCCGTACGACGCCTCGGCGACCGGCTCGCGGAGGAGCTCGGCATCGAGGTGGACGTCCACGTCTCCGGCACCCCCCGCGAGCTGCCGCCCGCCGTCGAGGTGGTGGCCCTGCGCGCCTCCCAGGAGGCACTGTCCAACATCCGCAAGCACGCGCACGCCACCCGCGTCGAGCTCTCCCTGGCCCACACGCCCCAGGGTCTGGAGCTGACCGTACGGGACAACGGCCGCGGCTTCGTCCCCACCAGCCCCGGCAAGGGCTACGGCCTGCCCGGCATGCGCGCCCGCGTCTCGGAGATCGGCGGCACCACGGAGCTGACCAGCGCGCCCGGCGAGGGTACCCGGCTGACCGTACGGCTGACCGCGGCGTCCTGCCCCGACGCGCCCGCCCTTCCCGCACCGCTCCAGGAGACCAACCGATGATCCGGATCCTGCTCGTCGACGACCACCCCGTGGTACGGGAGGGCCTGCGCGGCATGCTCGACGTCCAGCCCGACCTGGACGTCGTCGGCGGCGCTTCGTCCGGGCCCGAGGGCGTCGCCCTCTGCGCCCGGCTGAAGCCCGACATCGTGCTGATGGACCTGCGGATGCCCGGCGGCGACGGCGTGGAGGCCACCCGCCAGATCCTCGCCGCCCACCCGGCAACCCGCGTCGTGGTCCTGACCACGTACGAGACCGACCGCGACATCCTGCGGGCCGTCGAGGCCGGTGCCGCGGGCTATCTCCTCAAGGACGCCTCCAGCGGCGACCTCGCCGACTCCATACGGGCGGCCGCGCGCGGCGAGACCGTGCTCGCCCCCACGGTGGCGGCCGCGCTGGTCTCCCGGCTGCGCGGCGGCGAGCCGGACCGGCCGCAGCTCTCGCAGCGGGAGCTGGAGGTGCTGCGGCTGGTGGCCGAGGGCTGCACCAACTCCGAGATCGGCCGCCGCCTGTTCATCGGCGAGAGCACGGTCAAGACCCACCTGCTGCGGACCTTCGGCAAGCTCGGCGTCTCCGACCGCACGGCGGCCGTCACCCGCGCGATGCAGTTCCGGCTGCTGTCGACGGACTGACGGGGGCCGTGTCCGGCGGATCGTGTGAGCGGGTGGCGTCGTGCGCACCTCCGCTGCGCGGTGGTGTCCTCAATCGCCGGACGGGCTTGATTTCGGCTGAGCTCAGCCACAATCAGCCCGTCCGGCGCTTGAGGACGCGCCCGCAGGGCGCCCGCCGCCGCAGGCGGCAAGGCCGGCCTGCGGTCGAAGACCCGCGCCCGCCGCCGCAGGCGGCAAAGGCGGCCGGCGGCCGAAGACCCACCGGACACCGCCTACGCCTCCGCGCCCACTGGCCACCTCTCGGCCGTCACCTGCTGCGGAAAGCTGTAATCGCCGTCCTTCAGGCGCAGGGGCAGATCCGTCCGCCGGGTCACGTCCAGCTTCCGGTACACCCGCGTCAGGTGTTGCTCCACCGTGCTGACCGTGATGTACAGCCTGCTGCCGATCTCCCGGTTGGTGTGCCCCATCGCGGCCAGCGCGGCGACGCGGCGCTCGGCGTCGCTGAGCGCCTCGGCGCTGTCGGCCTCGTCCGCCTCCGCGCTGTCGGCGCCGTCGGCCATGTCCTGGCCCGCCAGCAACTGCCGGCACAGCTCCTCCGCGCCGCAGTCCGTGGCCACCTGAAGCGCCCGGCGGCCCATCATCCGGGCCCGGTTGAACTCGCCGAGACTGTGGTGCGCCCGGCTGAGGCCGGCCAGCGCGCGGACGAGCTCCACCCGGTCGCCGGACGCCTGGAGCAGGTCGACGGCCTCGCGCAGGAGCAGCGGCCGCTGCTTGAGGTCGCGGGCCGCGGCGAGGACGCGCAGCGCGATGCCGCGCGTACGGGCACCGGCCGCGCCCGGCAGCGCCAGCTCCTCGCCGATCAGTTCGCGGGCGGCCTCGCGCTGGTGCAGCGCCAGCTGGACCCGTGCCGTGTCGCTGCGCCAGGGCGCCAGCGCGGGCAGGTCCAGGGACCACTCCCGCATCAGCTCTCCGCACCGCCGGAAGTCGGCGAGCGCGGCCTGGAGCCGGTTGGTGGCGAGGTGGTGGTGGCCCCGCGCGTGCAGGTACTTCAGTCCGAACCGGGTCTCGAACATCGCGTCCGGTACGACGTGCCGCAGCAGCCGGGGGCCCGGGGGGCTCGCCCCCGGTTACGGGAAGGGGCGGGGCTGGGGAAAAAAAAACCCCGCCCCCCCGTCACAGCACGATCGCCGTCACGACCAGCCCCCGCCCCGCCGCCCACCGCCCCGAGAACTCCCCGACCCGCCGCCCGGCGACGACCGGCCCCGGCACCAACAACCGAGCCGTAAACGTCCCCGACTCCGGCTCCACACCCAACTCCGCCTCGGAAAAGTCCAGCTCAGCCCCCGTCAGCGGATACCACGCCTTGAAAACACTCTCCTTCGCACTGAACAGCAGCCGATCCCAGTGCACATCGGGCCGCCGCGCCGCGAAGGCCCGTACCCAGGAACGCTCACCCGGCAGGGACACCGCCGACAGCACCCCCTCCGGCAACGGCCCGTTCGGCTCGGCGTCTATCCCGAGGGAGACCGCGTCCGCGGACCGCGCGACCACCGCCGCCCGGTAGCCGTCGCAGTGCGTCATGCTGCCCACGACACCCGCGGGCCACTGCGGCGCACCGCGCCGGTTCGGCAGCAGCGGCGTGGGGGGCAGGCCCAACCGCCCCAGCGCCTTGCGGGCGCACAGCCGTACGGTCGTGAACTCGTTCTGCCGCTTGGGCACCGCCCGTGCGACGACCGCCGCCTCCTCGGGGAAGAGGGCGCCGGCCGTCGGCGGTGGGTCGGCGAAGGTCTCCTCGGCGACGGTCCCGGCCGGCAGTATCGTCTCGATCACCGGCCCGCCCCGGGCGTCTCGCCGGCGGGCACGGGCAGGATCTGGCGCAGGTGGCGGCGCGGCGGCCGGGGCCGCCACTCGCGCGGATAGCCGACCGACACCTCCTCGAACCGCACCCCGTCGTGCCAGGTGACGCGCGGGATGTGCAGGTGACCGTAGACCGCGGCGGCGGCCCGGAAGCGGACGTGCCAGTCGGCGGTCAGCTCGGTGCCGCACCACTGCGCGAAGTCGGGATAGCGCAGGATCCGGGTGGGCTCGCGCACCAGCGGGAAGTGGTTGACCAGGACCGTCCGGTGCGCCGGATCGACCGCGGCCAGGCGGCGTTCGGTGAGTTCGACCCGGGCGCGGCACCACGCGTCGCGCGAGGGGTAGGGGTCCGGGTGCAGGAAGTGCTCGTCGGTGCAGACCACGCCCGCCTCGTAGGCCCGGCGCAGCGACTCCTCCTTGGTGTCGGCGCCGGGGACGCGGAAGGAGTAGTCGTAGAGCACGAACAGCGGGGCCACGGCGACCGGTCCGTCCTCGTCCTGCCAGACGGGATACGGGTCCTCGGGGGTGGCGATGCCCAGGCTCCGGCACAGTTCGACCAGGTGCAGATAGCGCTTCTCGCCGCGCAGGTCGACCGGATCCTGCGGGTGCGTCCACAGCTCGTGGTTGCCCGGTGCCCAGATCACCTTGGTGAAGCGCTCGCTCAGCAGGCGCAGCGCCCAGGCGATGTCCGCGTACTGCTCGGCCACGTCACCGGCGACGATCAGCCAGTCGTCGTCGGATTCCGGCCGCAGCGTCTCGACGATGGCGCGGTTGTCCTCGTAGACGACATGCAGATCGCTGACCGCCAGCAGTTTTCCCCTGGACACGTGACGTCCTCCCCAGTCTTCCGAACCTACATACGATCACAGGTCCGGAGAAACCCCCGGCAACCCCTGGAATGTTCCCCCGGGTTCCAGGAGGGGACGCGGCGTCAGGAGTACGTGCGGACGTCGCGCCGGTACTGCTCGGCGAGTTCGGTGATGGCGGCGGGCAGTGAACCGGCGGCGAGGTCGGCCAGGGTGACCTGTTCCAGGACGTTGCGGAGGCTGCTGCGCGCGGCCATCCACAGCTCGCGCAGCGGCTCGGCGGGGCCGGCGTACTCGATGCCGGACAGCCGGGTGTCGCGGACGTTGATCAGCGGCCCGTCGATCGCGCGGTAGACGTCGGCGAGGGTGATCTCCGTCGCCGGGCGGGCCAGGACGAAGCCGCCCTCGGGGCCGCGGGTGCTGTGCAGCAGCCGGGCGCGCTTGAGCTCGGAGAGCACGCCCTGGAGGAACTTGAGCGGGATGTCCTGCTCGGACGCCAGGCGGACCGCCTTGACCGGGGAGCCGTCCGCGCCGTCGCGGGCGAGCTGCGCCATGGCGCGCAACGCGTAGTCGGACTTGGCCGAAATCCTCACGCGGGGTCCTCTCCGGCCGGTTCCGGCACGAACTAGGGGGCGGCTAAGGGTATATCCGGGGATCCCTGGCGCGCGGCGGCGAGAGAGTCTTGGATGGACCGAGACAACTATGTCCATCGAAAAAGTAGACATCGTGCTGCGCTGGGGGTTCTCGCTCTATGGCTGGGGTACATCCATTCTGCACCGTCGTGGTGGTCGGGGCCGGCGCCGCCGGGACGATGACCGCCGCCCGACTGCTCGACGCGGCGGCCGCCGCACGCCTCCCCCTGGAGGTGGTGCTGATCGACCCGGCCGCGGAGAACGGGCGGGGTGCCGCGTACTCCACCACCGACGCCCGGCACCTGCTGAACGTCCCCGCCGAGCGCATGAGCGCGGATCCCGACCGCCCCGAGGACTTCCTCGGCTGGCTCCGGGACCGCGAACCGGCCGCTGCCAAGGGCACGTTCGCGCCGCGCGCGCTCTACGGCGCCTACCTCGCCGACCACCTGCGGCACAGCGCGGCGCGGGCCGGCGACACCCGGCTGCGCCGGCTGCGCGACCGCGTCGTCCACGCCGCCGCGCGCGCGGACGGCGGCGTGACGCTGCGCCTGGCCTCCGGCGGTGAGCTGGCCGCCGAGGCGGTCGTGCTGGCCACGGGCAACCACGCGCCCGGCACGGACTGGGCGCCCGAGGGCCTGCGCGAGTCGGCGGGGTTCGTCGCCGACCCGTGGGAGCCGGGCGCGCTCGCGCGCGTACCGGAGGGCGCGGACGTCCTCCTCGTCGGTACGGGCCTGACGATGGCCGACGTGGCCGTGACCCTCGACCGGCCGGACCGCACGGTCCACGCGGTCTCCCGGCACGGCTTGCTGCCGCAGACCCAC
The DNA here is from genome assembly GCF_018614525.1 of Streptomyces sp. ISL-11. GTDB lineage: Bacteria > Actinomycetota > Actinomycetes > Streptomycetales > Streptomycetaceae > Streptomyces. The sequence continues at coordinate 2,219 of NZ_JAGGOL010000018.1, read as the reverse complement.
GCCACGGCGCCGCCCGCGAACTCGCCCGGCCCGGCGCCCGGCCCTGCAGCGCCCGGCCCTGGCCAGGGCGGTCGCGGCGAGGAGGGTCCGGGCGAGGACGGACCGGGTCAGGACGGCCCCGGCGGGGCCCGCGGCTTGCTGCCGCAGACCCGCGCCACGGCGCCGCACGCGAACTCGCCCGGCCCCGGCCAGGACGGCCCCGACCAGGACGGTCCGGGCCAGGACGGTCCGGGCCAGGACGGCCTCGGCGGGCCGCACGGCCCGGCCGCGGGCCCGATGTTGGCCCCGGCTGGTGCCTCACAGCCGACCGGTGCGGCTCATGCCGGTCCGGACCGGGTTCCCGGCCCGACCGCGAGCACCACCGCGCCGGCACCCGGCCGCGGCCAGGACTCCCCCAGCGGGCCCCACGGCCCGGCCGCGAGGCCGATGCCGGCCCCGGCGCGCACCTCACAGCCGGCCGGTGCGGCTCATCCCGGCCCGCCCGCGAGCACCACCGCCCCGGCGCACGCCCCCGGCCAGGGCGACGGCGGCGCGGGCCGATCCCACAGCCGCACCGCGCCTGCCCCCGTCCCCGCGCCTGCCCCCGTCCCCGCCCCGCCCCTCACCGGCACCGAGGACCTCGCCGCCCTCCGCGCCGCCGTCCTGCGTCACGTGGCCCGCACGCGGCGCACCCACGGCGACTGGCGGCCCGCGCTCGACAGCCTTCGCCCGCTCACCACCACGCTGTGGCAGCGGCTCACCGCCCCGGACCGCGCCCGCTTCCTGAGCGAGGACCTGCGCCTGTGGGAGGTGCACCGGCACCGCATGCCCGCCGCCACCGCCGCCCGGATCGCCGCCGCGCGGGAGAGCGGCCGGCTGGCGGTACGGGCCGCCGAGGTGACGGCCGCCAAGCCCGACGGGGACCTCCTGCGCGTCGAGTTCGCCGACGGCGAGGCGGTCACCGTCGGAGCGGTCGTCAACTGCACCGGCCCCCAGGGCGACGCCCGCCGCGCCGGCGACCCCCTGCCGGCCGCCCTGCTCGACGGCGGCCTGGCCCGCCCCGGCCCGCACGGCCTCGGGCTGAGCACCGGCCCCGACGGACGCCTGAACGGCGGACACCCGCAGGCGCGGCTGTGGACGCTGGGCGCGCCCCGCCGCGGCGAGCTGTGGGAGACCACCGCCGTACCCGAGATCCGCGCCCAGGCCGCCCAAGTGGCCGCCGCGGTCGTCGACGCCCTCGGCGCGGCCCCGGTCGCCCGCCGCCGTACGCCCACCGACCGCTACGGACTGCGGCTCACCACCACGCTGGACGCGGCCGCCGCGTACAACCGGGCGCTCGACAGCGTCCTGCGGGTGACGTGCGGCGCCGAGGAGAGCCTGAAGGAGGCCGTCGCCGCCGACCCCGGCTTCGCCGTCGGCCACGCCGCCCTCGCCCTCCTCGGCCACGAATGGGGCGCCGACGTGGACATACCCGGCGCCCTGGCGGCCGCCCGCGACGCGGTGCGCCGGGGCTGCGACGCGCGGGAGCGCAGCTTCGTCGCGGCCGCCGCGAGCGCCGTGGGCGGCGGCTCCTCCGCCCTGCTGCGCCACATCGACGACCACCCGCGCGACGCCTTCGCCGTGAGCCTGGCCGTACCGACCATCGCCTTCGGCGGCGTGACGTGCGGCGAACAGAGCTGGGACCTCGTGGAGCGGCTCGCCCCCGCCTACGGGGACGACTGGTGGTACCAGGGCCAGCTCGCCTTCGTCCGCCAGGAACAGGAGCGCTGGGACGAGGCCGAGGAGCTGACCGTCCGAGCCCTGGCCGCCGAGCCGGGCTCCGGCCACGCCGTCCACGCGCGGACCCACATCTTCTACGAGACCGGCCGGCACACCGAGGGCCTGGCCTGGATCGACCGCTGGATCGACGCGGAGGGCCCGCGCGCCAACAACCGGGCCCACTTCAGCTGGCACGCGGCCCTGCACGAACTGATGACGGGCGACACCGACGCCGTACGCGCCCGCTACCTCGCCCAGCTCGCGCCGCCCATGGTCACCGGCGCCCGCGCGCTGGTGGACTCCGGTGCGCTGCTCTGGCGTTGCCGGGTGACCGGCACCTGGGACGGCCCGCTGCCGGCCGAGGCGGTCCTCGCCGGGGCCCCGGAGGGCTGGCGGGCGGAGCCGCCGACCGCGTTCGTGGCCCTGCACGCCGCCGTGACCCTCGCGGCGGCGGGTGACGGCGCCGCGCTGCTGCGCCTGCG
>NZ_JAGGOL010000188.1 GCF_018614525.1 Streptomyces sp. ISL-11 | reverse complement strand
CACCCGTGCCGTCCTTGCGGCGCAGGCCGAGCGCCAGCGCGTCGCGGCGGGCCGCCATGGCCGCACGGCGGCGCTCGGTCGTCGTCGCGGCCTCGCGGGCCTCGCCAAGGGCCGTCTCGGCGGCGGCCAGCTCGCGCCGGGCCTCCTCGTGGCGGGCGGACAGTTCGGCGTCGTCGGCGTCGAGCCCCTCGACCTCGGCCCGCCGGAGCTCGTACTCCTCCCCCGCGACGGCGGCCCGTTGCACGGCCTCGTCGCGGGCGGCGGCCAGCCGGCCGATCTCGGCCTGGGCGGACGCCGCCCGGCCGCGGGCCGCGGTGACCTTTCCGTGCAGGCGGGCGAGGCCCTCCCGGTGGTCGGCGATGGCGCGGGCGGCGTCCCGCAGCCGCCGCTCCTCCTGCGCCAGCCGGCGCTCCAGCTCGGCCCGGTGCTCGGAGGTGTCCTCCAGGGCCCGGCCCGCCGCCTCCAGCGCGGCCTCCAGCTCGGCCTCCTGCTCGCGGACGCGCGCGGCCTCCCGCTCCAGGTCCTCGGGATCGCGGCCGCGCCGCTCCTCGCCGGGTGCCGAGGTCGCGCTCGTGACCCGCTGGTCGGCCAGGCCGATGGTGCCGCGCACCCGCTCGGCCAGCCGCGACAGCTCGTACCAGGTCCGCTGTGCCTCGGCCAGGCGCGGGGCGAGGGTCCGCACCTGCTCCTCCAGCGCGGCCTCGCGCTGTGCCGCCGCGCGCAGTTCGGCCTCGGCGGCCTCCTTGCGGGCCTTGAGCGCGGCCTCGTCGGCGAGCTCCGCTCGCAGAGCCTCGCGCAGCGTCGTCAGGTCGTCGGCGAGCAGCCGCAGCCGGGCGTCGCGCAGGTCGGCCTGGATGACCGCGGCCCGGCGCGCGACCGCGGCCTGCCGGCCGAGCGGCTTGAGCTGCCGGCGGAGCTCATCGGTCAGGTCCTGCACGCGGGCGAGGTTGGCGCGCATCGCGTCGAGCTTGCGCAGCGCCTTCTCTTTGCGTTTGCGGTGCTTGAGAACGCCCGCGGCCTCCTCGATGAAGGCGCGGCGGCCCATCGGGTCGGCGTGCAGGACCGAGTCGAGCTGGCCCTGGCCGACGATGACGTGCATCTCGCGGCCGATGCCGGAGTCGGAGAGCAGTTCCTGGATGTCGAGGAGGCGGCAGGTGTCGCCGTTGAGCTGGTACTCGCTGCCGCCGTTGCGGAACATCGTCCGGGTGATGGTCACCTCGGCGTAGTCGATGGGCAGCGCACCGTCGGAGTTGTCGATGGTCAGCGAGACCTCGGCGCGGCCCAGCGGCGGACGGCCGGTCGTCCCGGCGAAGATGACGTCCTCCATCTTGCCGCCGCGCAGCGACTTGGCGCCCTGTTCACCCATGACCCAGGAGAGGGCGTCGACAACGTTGGACTTGCCCGAACCATTGGGGCCGACAACACAGGTGATCCCGGGTTCGAAGCGCAGGGTCGTCGCGGAAGCGAAGGATTTGAACCCGCGCAGGGTCAGGCTCTTGAGGTGCACGCGGGAGGACTTTACCGCCCGGCCGGCTTCCACCGCCGTCCCGGCACGGGAGTCCGGGGACCTCGTCCGGGGGATCCCCGCCGTGCCGCTCGCTTCGATTTTGGTTTCACCCGGGAAGGCGCAGGGCACATCAGTCGTGAGGGGGGCGAAAGAAAAATCGGCCGGAACCGGCGGGCGATACGACGATCGGACAGCGCGCATCGGATACGACGAAGGGACGCCTGGGGCGTCCCTTGCAACTCTCAAGCGGCTGACAGTGCAGCCCGACCAAGCCCCCGGGGCAGGTGCATGGTCAGGCGAGCGCAGGCTCCGCCTGGGATACGTCGATGCTGTCGAGCAGCGAGTCGCCGTGGTGAGCGGCGGCAGACAGCGCGTCGTTTTCCGCCTGCATCCGAATGAGCTCGGATTCCAGGTCCTGGACACGCTGCTGAAGCCGTCGCATCTCGGAGAGGACTCGGGGGTCGGAGCCGCCGACGTAACCGAGAAGCGCCTTTGCCATGATGGATGGTCCTCCACAATGAGTGACCGACCGAAGCGGTGTGGGTCGTGAGGGATTCGCACCCGCGGTGTCTGTCATCGCTACTGTGTTCAATGCCAAACAGCTAAGGTGCGCGGGGCTTCCAGAGTCTCACCAAAAAGTTTGACGGTCAACACGATCACACCCCGTATCGGCAGGCGTCCCAAGGGTGCGCGGCGCTTCGAGAGCGGCGGCGTCCGACCCGGGGCCCGGAGGGGCGTGGAGATCATCCGTTGAGTTGCAGCCTTCCACGGCGGGGCCGTCTTGGCAACCATCAGGGAATTTCTGCCTTCTGAATATGCCACTGACATATCGATAAGGTCATCGGAGCCCACGGCACCCGGTTCTTCACGGGGTTCCGCATGTCCCCCGCCGACCCTTTCGAAGGTTGGATTCGTTTTTTTGATCGGAAACGACCGGACCGCGGAACCGCCCCGGGAGTTCAGCGAATCTCGAAACCGTCATAGCCGCCCCGCGGCACGGCCCACAGTTCGGTGACGCCGTCGCCCGGCCGGGCGTGTCGCCGGCCCGCAGCCAATCGAGCAGATGTTCGCAATCCTCGCGCACGCCCTCCGCGACCACCTGGACCCGGCCGTCGGCGAGGTTCGAGGCGAAGCCGGCCAGCCCTCCGATGCGCAAGGCGTTCTCGCGGGTGAACCATCGGAAGCCAACACCCTGCACATGGCCACGCACCCAGGCCGTCAGACGGACATGTTCGTTCATGTCTGCACGCTAACCGGCCAATTGCATACGGAGCACTTCGACCCCATCCCTATTGCCGTACAGTCGCCGCTCGACAGGTCGCCCCCGTACGAGTGACGCACGATGACGCCGAGCACGTAAGGAAGGCAGCGGATGGGTCGCCATCGACGCTCTGCCCCTCAGACCCCTGGTTCCACCGCGGTGAGGTCACGCACGCCCGGGGCTCCCCCCGGGCGCCGGACGGCCGACCCGGGTCCCCCTTACGAGCCCGACGGCCCGGCCGACGCCGGACGGCATCGCGAGACGCGCGGGCGCGCGCGGACGCCGCTGCGCAACGGGCTGCTGGGCGCGTCCGCCGCCATGGCGATGGGCGTCGTCGCCGTGGCCTCGGGTCTCTTCTCCGGCGGCGACACCGTCCAGCTCGGCAGCGGTCCCGGCGTGGGCGGCCCCAGCGGGCAGGTGCGCGCGGACGACCCCCCTGCGGTGGAGGACGCTCCCGCCCGGCCACCGGCTCCGGCACCGGCCCGGGGCGGCACTCCGGTGAGCCGGAGCGCCGGACGCCCGGACACCCCCTCGACGCCGTCCGGCACCCCGAGCGAGGCACCGTCCGCGTCCCCGAGCGCCCCGACGGGCGGTGAGGGGGCCGGCTCCGGCCACGACGTCCGCGCCGCCCCGAGCCCGGCCGCCACGACTCCCGCTCCCGCCTCTTCGGCTCCCGCCGCGGAGCCCGCGCCCACCGGCGCGGCCGAGGCGGACACGCTCCGCGCCACACCGGTGAGCCAGGTACTCACCCTGGTCAACCAGGAGCGGGCGAAGGCGGGGCTGCGGCCGCTGACGGCCAGCGGCCGGCTGACCACGCTGGCCCAGTCCTTCAGCGACGACATGGCCCGCCGCGGCTTCTTCGCCCACACCGACCCGGACGGCAGGACGCCCTGGGACCGCGCCGCCAAGCGCGGCATCGGCAATCTCGGCGGCGAGAACATCGCCCGGGGCCAGGTGGACGCCCGCGCCGTGATGGACGCCTGGATGCGCAGCTCGGGCCACCGGGCCAACATCCTCAACCGCGAGTACCGAACCCTCGGCATCGGGGTGAGCTCCGGTTCCGGCGGCCCTTGGTGGACGCAGGACTTCGGCTACTGAACCGGCGGCAGCGCCCGCCCCGTACGGCCCGTGGTCACGCGCGGCGGGCGCTGGCAGCGCGGGCAGAAGTAGCTGGAACGGTTCATCCAGGGGCGGCGGCGCATGGCCGTGCCGCAGCGGCGGCAGGGCTCGTCCTCGCGCCCGTACGCGTCCAGCGACCGGTCGAAGTAGCCGGACTCGCCGTTCACGTTGACGTAGAGGCTGTCGAAGCTGGTGCCGCCGACGGCGAGGGCCTCGTTCATGACCTCGCGGATGTGGGTGAGCAGCTCGGCGCCGCGCGGGCGGGTCAGCGTGGCCGTGGGGCGGTCGTAGTGCAGCCGGGAGCGCCACAGCGCCTCGTCGGCGTAGATGTTGCCGACGCCGCTGATCAGCGACTGGTCGAGCAGGGCCCGCTTCACGGTCGTGCGGCGGCGGCGCAGCGCGGCGTGGAACGCGTCCTCGTCGAAGGCGGGGTCCAGGGGATCGCGGGCGATGTGCGCGATGACATCGGGGAGGCCGTCCGGGTCGACGGCCACGGTGTCGTGGAGCGACAGGCCGCCGAAGGTGCGCTGGTCGACGAAGCGCAGTTCGGTGGGGGTGGCGTCGGCGAAGCGGACGCGGATGCGCAGGTGTTTCTCGGTGGGGGCGTCGTGCGGCTGGACGAGCAGCTGGCCGCTCATGCCGAGGTGGGCCAGGACGGACCGTCCGGCCGGGCTGCCGTCGGGTGCTTCGAGGGGCAGCCAGAGGTATTTTCCGCGGCGCCGCGCGGTGCCGAGACGGTGGCCGGCCAGCTGGGCGGCGAAGTCGTCCGGGCCGGCGAGGTGCCGGCGGATCGCGCGCGGGTGCAGGACCGACACCTCGGCGACCGTGCGCCCGCAGATCCAGCGCTCCAGACCGCGTCGTACGACCTCGACCTCGGGCAGCTCGGGCACGGTGCGGTACTCCTTCGGAGGGTTCGCCACGGTTTTCGCGCCCCCCGGGGCGCGGTTGTCCTGAAGGGCCGGCCGGGCCGGCCCTTCAGGACGTCACGCGTACGCGTCAGTGCGACGCGCCCTGCACGCCGTCGGCGGGCTCGGGCGTGACCGGAGCCACCGGATCGGCGGCGGCGTCGGCCTTGGCCGCCGCCTGTGCGGCGGAGGCACGGTCCTCGGCCGCCTGATGGATGGCGCGCCAGGCGGCTTCCGCCGCCTGCTGCTCCGCTTCCTTCTTGCTGCGGCCGGTGCCGGTGCCGTACGCGACACCACCGACGCGGGCAGCAGCCGTGAAGGTCTTCTCGTGGTCGGGCCCCGTCTCGGAGACGAGGTACTCCGGGACGCCCAGCCCCTCCGTGGCGGTGAGCTCCTGGAGGCTGGTCTTCCAGTCCAGGCCCGCACCCAGGTTCGAGGACTTCTCGATCAGCGGATCGAAGAGCCTGTGCACCAGTTCGGCGGCGGCTTCGAGACCCTGGTCCAGATAGACCGCCCCGATCACCGCCTCCAGGGTGTCGGCGAGGATGGATGCCTTGTTGCGACCGCCCGTGCCCTCTTCACCGCGGCCGAGCCGGATGAAGGAACCCAGGTCGAGCCCGCGGCCGACCTCGGCCAGCGCACGGGAGTTGACCACCGCGGCCCGCAGTTTGGCCAGCTGGCCCTCGGGCAGGTCGGGGTGGATGCGATAGAGCGTGTCCGTGACCACCAGGCCGAGCACGGAGTCCCCGAGGAACTCCAGCCGCTCGTTGGTGGGCAGCCCGCCGTTCTCGTAGGCGTAGGAACGGTGAGTCAGCGCACGCACCAGAAGGGCGGTCTCGAGTCTGTACCCGAGCCGCCCTTCCAGAAGCGTGTGAGACGAGGCCGTGTCCGCCGGCGCCTTCTTCGGCGTAATGGCGTCTGACATGGAGCCTGTCACCCGCCGATCAGACCTCGAGGACCTGGCGCTTGTTGTAGGTGCCGCAGCTGGGGCACGCGATGTGCTGCAGCTTCGGCTCGTGGCAGCTAGCGCATGCCACCAGGGTGGGGACCGCAGCCTTCCACTGCGACCGGCGGTGGCGCGTGTTGCTGCGCGACATCTTCCGCTTCGGAACAGCCACGGCTACTTCTCCTGTGAGTCATCCCCGTTGGAACGGGGTGCGTTGTCCATCTCGCGGTCCTGGTCTGAACCGGCGAGTCCCTGCAGTGCCGCCCAACGAATGTCGACGGACTCGTGGTGGTGGTCCGGGTCGTCCGCCAGCCGCGCTCCGCACTCGGAGCACAGGCCGGGGCAGTCTTCCTGGCACACCGGCTGCAGCGGCAGTGAGAGCACCACCGCGTCCCGCAGCACGGGTTCGAGGTCGATCAGATCGTCCTCGAGGAAGAGCGTGTCCTCCTCGTCGTCCTCGGCGTCGTCGTCCGTGTCCGCGGTGCGGCTCCGGGCGTCGGCGTCGGGGTAGGAGTACATCTCCTGGAAGTCCGCGTCGAGCTCTCGCTCCAGCGGCTCCAGACACCTTACGCACTCCCCTGTCAGCGGTGCACGGGCGGTACCCGTTACGAGCACACCTTCCATGACCGATTCCAGACGGAGGTCAAGCTCCACCGTCGCGCCCTCGGCGACCCCGATGACCTCGATGCCGAGATCCGCGGGGGCCGGGATGGAGCGGGAGACCTTCTTCAGCGCACCGGGTCGCCGACCCAGCTCACGTGTGTCGAACACGAGAGGGGAACGGTGATCGAGGTGGGCGTTCAGGGCTTCCTGCTTTCTACGCTGCGGTGACGGGCTCCCATCGACACCGGAGGCGTCGCGGGCAGCCCTGATCGCGAATGCACACGCGACCGAAGAGCCAGGATACTGGACGGGTCGCCGTAGACCCAATCGGCCACCGAAGGGCGCCGGTCAGCGCCCCTGCTCGTACCTGCGGAGCTGGTCGAGGTCGATCATGCTCGTGTCGAAGAGACTGGTCTCGTCGAGCTGAGGCTGCCGGGAATCGTGGGCCTGGTGGGGCTGCTGCGGTTCCTGATGACCCGGCCCGGGGGCATAGCCGCCGTGCGGGGCGTAGCCGTCCGTGGCGGCCTGCGCGGGCCAGCCGTAGGGGTCGTGCTGGACGTAGCCGCCCTGGGCCGCGTAGGGGGCCGCCCCGGCCTCGTAGGACTGGTAGGCGTACGGGTCCGGCTGGTAGCCGGCGGTCGCGTAGTAGTCCTGCTGTGCGGGCGGCTGCGCGGGGACGGCCGGTGCCGGGGGCGCGGCGGGTTCCCGGGGGGCCGCCAGCTCGGCGAGGAAGTCGGCGTCGCTCGTGCGGTGGCCCGCGGGCAGGCCGTCCTGGGCCGCCATGTGGGCGCCGAGCTCGTCGGCGGGCCGGGCGCCCAGGAGCTTCTGCCGGCCCTTGCCGACGGCCTCCAGGGTCTTGGCCAGGACGGCGGCGACCGCGCCGAGCTTGGCGTCCACGTAGGCGTCGGCGCGCTGCCGCTGCGTGCGGGGGTCGGCGCTGGGCTCCGGTACGTCGTCGGACGGGCCGTCGGGGTCCGGGGCGTCGTAGCCGTCGGCTCCGGCCCGGTTCAGCAGCTTCTCGCGGCCGCGGTCGACGGAGCCGAGGGTCTTGGTGAGGACGACCTCGAAGTTGGCGAGCTTGCTGTCGACGTAGTCGTCGGCCTCGGCGCGGATCTCCTCCGCCTCCCGACGGGCGGCCTCCAGGATGCGGTCGGCCTCCTCCTGGGACTGCCGGGCGACCTCGGTGTCGGAGATCAGCGAACCGCGGTGGGCGCGGGCGGACTCGATGATCCGCTCGGCCTCCTCGCGGGCGTCGGCGACCAGTTGCTCCCGGCCGCCGATCAGCTCCTGGGCCTGGGCCAGGGAGCCGGGCAGGGCGGCCCGCAGCTCCTCCAGGAGGGCGAGCAGCTCGGCCCGGTTGATGACGCAGGAGGCCGACATGGGCATGGACCGGGCGCCGGCGACGGTCGTGACGATCTCGTCGAGCTTCTTCTGCACGTCCACCTTGACGCTCGCCACTTCTTCCGACGGTTGGGAACGAACGGGGTCGACTGTACGGCCAGTCGCCCCCGCCCGGCACCCGCTGACCCGGTGTCAGCCCCTCAGCGGTCGCCGAGCCGTTCGGACAGCGCTTCGAGCACCAGCGGCGGCACCAGGTGGGAGACGTCGCCGCCCCAGGCCGCGACCTCCTTGACCAGGCTGGAGGAGAGGAAGCTGTAGGTGGGGTTGGTGGGGACGAACAGGGTCTCCACACCGGAGAGGCCGTTGTTCATCTGGGCCATCTGCAGCTCGTAGTCGAAGTCGCTGACCGCCCGCAGCCCCTTGACGATGGCGGGAATGTCGCGCTGCTTGCAGAAGTCGACGAGCAGGCCGTGGAAGGACTCCACCTGGACGTTGCCGTACTCGGCGGTGACCTGGCGGAGCAGGTCTATCCGCTCGTCGACGGTGAACAGGCCCTGCTTCGACTGATTGATCATCACCGCGACGTGCACGACGTCGTACAGCCTGGAAGCGCGGGCGATGATGTCGAGGTGTCCATTGGTGACGGGGTCGAACGACCCCGGACAGACGGCGCGGCGCAACGGTGGTTCCTCGCTCTCCGGTCCATTCATGACGTGCTCGGCGATCCCTCTGCGGTGCACGTCGAGGCGGCGCGACCGTACCAAAGCGTCCCCTCGCCGTAACGACGGGCCCTCAGTGGCTCGAAGCCGTCCGGCCAGGGGAATTCCCCGCCTCTGGTGCTCCGCTCCACGGTGACGAGCGCGTCGTCGGCAAGCCAGCCCTGGGTGCGGAGTGTGAGGAGGATCTCGCACAGCGCGTCGTCGGCCACCGCGTAGGGCGGGTCGAGGAAGATCACGTCGTACGGGTCGGTGGGCGCCGGCCCGGCGAGGACGTGCTCGGCCTTGCCGGCCCGGACCTCGGCGCCCGGCAGGCCCACGGCGCGGACGTTGTCGCGGATGACGCGGACCGCGCGGGCGTCGGCCTCGATCAGCAGGACGTGCGCGGCGCCGCGGGAGAGTGCCTCCAGGCCGACCGCGCCGGAGCCGGCGTACGGGTCCAGCACGCGGGTGCCCGCGAGGGGGCCGTACAGCGACTCCCAGGTGGAGAACAGGCCCTCGCGCGCCCGGTCGGAGGTCGGGCGGGTGCCGGTGCCGGGTGGCACGGCCAGGCGGCGTCCGCCGGCGGTGCCGGCGATCACGCGGGTCATCGGTCCTCAAAGCCCTTCGCGGTGGGTGACGGTGCGGCGGCCCGCGTCCGGGCGGCCGCCACCCCATCAGCCTAGGGCGTCGGTGCCGACTCGGCCCCGCGCGGTCGGGCTCCGGCCCTTCTCAGCCCTTTTCCAGATACCGCTCCCGCTCCTTGTCCAGCAGGGCGTCCAGGGCGGTGCGCAGCTCGGGCAGCCGCTCCAGCTCCGGGTCGGCGGCGACGACCGCCGCGGCCTCCTCGCGGGCGGCGGCGATGACCTCCTCGTCGTCGATGACGGTGAGCATCCGCAGGGACGAGCGGACCCCGGACTGGGCCTGGCCGAGGACGTCGCCCTCGCGGCGCTGTTCCAGGTCGATGCGGGAGAGCTCGAAGCCGTCGAGGGTGCCGGCGACGGCGGTCAGCCGGGACCGCGCCGGGCTGCCCTCGGGCATCTCGCTGACCAGCAGGCACAGGCCGGGTGCGGAGCCGCGGCCGACGCGGCCGCGGAGCTGGTGCAGCTGGGAGACGCCGAACCGGTCCGCGTCCATGATCACCATGGCGGTGGCGTTGGGGACGTTCACGCCGACCTCGATGACGGTGGTGGCCACCAGTACGTCGACCTCGCCGGCGGCGAAACGGCGCATGACGTCGTCCTTGGCGTCCGGCTGCATCCGCCCGTGCAGCACCTCCACGCGCAGGCCGCTCAGCGGCCCCCGGCCGAGCTGCGCGGCGATGTCGACGACGGCGAGCGGTGGGCGCTTCTCGGCCAGGTCCTCCGCGGTCGGCTCCTCCTGGCCGGACGTCGTCTTCCGCGCGCTCGCGGTGGTGTCCTCCTCGTCGCCGATGCGCGGGCAGACCACGTACGCCTGATGTCCGCCGGCGACCTCCTCGCGCACCCGCTCCCACGCGCGGGCCAGGAAGTGCGGCTTGTCCTTGGCGGGCACGACGTGGGTGGCGATGGGCGAGCGGCCGGCCGGGAGCTGGTCGAGGACGGAGGTCTCCAGGTCGCCGAAGACGGTCATGGCGACGGTCCGCGGGATCGGCGTGGCCGTCATCACCAGCAGGTGCGGCGGCTGCTTGCCCTTCGAGCGCAGGGCGTCGCGCTGCTCGACGCCGAAGCGGTGCTGCTCGTCGACGACGACGAGGCCCAGGTCGTGGAACCGCACCTTGTCCTCGATCAGGGCGTGGGTGCCGATGACGATGCCGGCCTCGCCGGTGACGAGGTCGAGCAGCGCGTGCCGGCGGGCGGCCGCGCCCATGGAGCCGGTCAGCAGCACCACCTTGGTGCCCTGGTCGGCGCCGCCGAGCAGGCCGCCCTCGGCGAGCTCGCCCATCATCTCGGTGATGGACCGGTGGTGCTGCTGGGCGAGGACCTCGGTGGGGGCGAGCATCGCGGCCTGACCGCCCGCGTCGACGACGCCGAGCATGGCACGCAGGGCGACCATGGTCTTTCCCGAGCCGACCTCGCCCTGCAGGAGGCGGTGCATGGGGTGTTCGGTGGCCAGGTCGTCGAAGATCTCCGCGGAGACCTTGGTCTGGCCCTCGGTGAGGGTGAAGGGCAGCTTCGCGTCGAAGGCGTCGAGCAGGCCGCCGGCCGCGGGCTTGCGGGCGACGGCGGGCAGCTGGCCGTCCGCGTGGCGGCGGCGGGCGAGGGCGACCTGGAGGACGAACGCCTCGTCCCACTTCAGGCGGGACCGGGCGTCCTCGATGTCGGCCTTGGAGGCGGGCCGGTGGACCTTGCGGAAGGCGTCGGCGAGCTCGGTCAGGCCGCGGCCCTCGCGCAGGGCGGGGGGCAGCGGGTCGACGATGTTCTGCCATCCCTGGGCCTCGAAGAGGTCCAGGAGGGTGTCGAGGGCCTTGGTGAGCTTCCAGGACTGGAACTGCTTGCACGCGGGGTAGATCGGCAGCAGCCGCCCGGCGAAGGACTCGGCGGCGTCGGCGCCGCTCTCCTTGTCCAGGAGTTCGTAGTCGGGGTGCAGGAGCTGCCGGGTGCGGTTGAAGACGGAGACCTTGCCGGCGAACATGCCGCGCCGGCCGGGGATCAGCTCCTTCTCCCGCGCGTAGGCGCCCCGGCCGAAGAAGACGAGGGTCAGGGAGCCGCTGCCGTCGGTGACGACGACCTCCAGGCGGACGCCCTTGCCGTGGTTGAAGGTCTTCATGGCGGCCTTGGCGACCTGGGCGACGACCGTGACGTGTTCGTCGAGCGGCAGGTCGGCGAGGCGGGTCAGCTCGCCGCGCTCGGCGTAGCGGCGCGGGTAGTGGTGCAGCAGGTCGCCGACCGTGTGCAGGTCGAGGTGCTCGGCCATCACCTTCGCGGTGTTGCCGCCGAGGATCTTCTTCAGGGGTTCTTCGAGCTGCACTGTGTCTCCAGGGCCAGCGCCACGGGTCTCCGGCTGGGTCCGGGGCGGTCCCCCCGGGTGTCGCGTGTCGAGCGCGGACACGTGGTCCATTGCACACCATGGGTGTGACAGAAAGCCCTGAGGCGGCCCGGGAGGGATCCGCGACCGGTGCTATTCGATGCCGATGAGCAGGGGTGGCGACTGCTGTCCGCCGCGGTAGACGACCGTGTCGACGGCCAGGTGTCCGCCGCGTACGTGCCGCTCCAGGCGGTCGGCGACGGTGTCGGGGACGCCGGCTCCCAGCACGAGGGTGACCATCTCCCCGCCGGCGGCGAGCATCCGGTCGAGGACGGTCTCGGCGGTGGCGGGCAGTTCGGAGCCGATGACGGCGACGTCGCCGTCGATCAGGCCGAGCACGTCGCCGGCCTGGCAGACGCCGGCCATGGTCCAGGACTGCCTTTCGGCGACGGCGAGCTCGGCGTAGCGGGTGGCGCCGGCGGCGGAGGTCATGGCGACGACGTCCTCGTCGAAGCGGCGGCCGGGTTCGTGGACGGCGAGCGCGGCGATGCCCTGGACGGCGGCACGGGTGGGGATGAGGGCGACGCGGACGCCTTCGAGGCGCGCCTGTTCGGCGGCGGCGGCCGCGGTGTGGCGCAGCTCGGGATCGTTGGGCAGGAGGACCACTTCGCGCGCGTGCGCGCGCCGGATCGCCTCGACGAGCTCTCCGCTGGCGGGCGGCTCGCCCGGCCGGGCCGCCACGACGGTGGCCCCGGCCTCCGCGCAGAGGCCGGCCAGTCCCTCGCCGGGGACGACGGCGACGACGGCGCGCTGTACGGGTTCGCGGGTGCGGTCGGCCCGGGTCGTGCCGCAGGAGCCGAAGTGGGTGATGCGGACGCGGTACGGGCGGCCGGCGTCGATGCCGGCCTCGACGGCGGCTCCGGCGTCGTCGACATGGACGTGGACGTTCCACAGGCCGTCGCCGCCGACGACGACGAGGGAGTCGCCGAGGGCGTCGAGGCGCGTGCGCAGCCGGGCGACGGCGGCGTCGTCGGCCTCCAGGAGGTAGATGACCTCGAAGGCGGGTCCTCCGGTGCCGGGGAGGTCCGGGTGCTCGCCGGTCTCCTGCGCGTGCTCCGGGCGCGGCCACGCGCGCGTGCCGCGTCCGGGGGCCGGGGCGCGGCCGGCCGTCGTCTCTCCCGACAGGGTGCGGGCGAGGGCGCCCAGCACCTCGACGAGGCCGAGGCCGCCCGCGTCGACGACGCCGGCCCTGCCGAGGACGTCGAGCTGGCCGGGGGTCATCG
>NZ_JAGGOL010000187.1 GCF_018614525.1 Streptomyces sp. ISL-11 | reverse complement strand
CCGCAGGGCCTCCGCCACCCGCCCGGCGACCGCGGCCCGCTCGCCCGCGTCCCGCAGGCCCACCAGCAGCGGTATCCGGCCCTCCGACAGCCGTATGCCCAGCAGCACCGGCACCCCGACCGCCGCCAGCTCCTCCTGCACCGCGCACGTCAGCTCGGCCCAGCCGGCCGTCGGCGCACGGCCCGTCGCCGGGCGCATCACCATCGGCAGCAGCGGGCCGGGGCCCGGCCGGAAGCCCAGCACGCGGGCCTGCGCGGGGGCGTCCGCCGCGTCGACGCGGTCCTCGGCGACGTCGGACAGGAAATCGCCGCGGCCGCGCGCCGCGAGCTCCTCCTCCTGACGGGCCTGGAGGAGGACGACCGCCAGCAGCCCGGCCGCGCGGTCCGCCGCGATCCGGTGCACGGGCGCCAGCGGCGCGTTCACCGGCAGCACCGTCAGGCGCGCCCGTACGGAACCCGGCCCCGGGCCCCGGCCCGGGACGTCGGTGATCAGGGTCCCGGCGAGACCGGCGTCCCGCAGCCCGTCCCAGACCTGGAGCGGATCGGCCGCGCCCGGCAGCGCCTCGGGCCCCGCCGCGTACAGCAGCCGGCCCTCCGGTGTCTCCAGGAAGACCGGGTTGCCGGCGAAGCCCGCGAACAGCCGCAGCACCTCCGGCACCCCGCCGCCGCCCAGCAGCAGCTCCGTGCACTGGCGGTGCACCTCGTCGGCGCGCCGCAGCAGGGCGTAGTGCTCATTGACCAGCTCGGTGTGGATCTCCTCGGTCACCGCGACGAACGGCACCTCCCGGTGCAGCTGGATCAGCGGCAGCCCGTACGCGCGCGCCGTCTCCACCACCGCGGCCGGCAGCGTCGTGAACCGTGCCCCCAGCTCCACCACCAGCGCCGCGATGTCCCGCTCCGCGAGAGCACGGACGAACGCGCGCTGCTCGGCCGGGCGGGTACCCAGGCCCAGGCCGGTGGTCAGCAGCAGCTCGCCGCCCTTGAGGAGGGCGGCGATGTTCGGCGCCTCGCCCGCGTGCACCCAGCGGACGGGGCGGTGCAGGCGGTCGTCGGCCGCGACGACCTGGGGCAGCCCCCGGCGCAGGGCGGGCAGCTCCAGGGCTCTGGCCACGGTGATCGTGCCTTGGGGGTGCGGGTGGTCCATGGCCGGGAACGGTACGCGGTTCGTTTACCCGAACGGGCGGAGGTGTGTGCGCCGCACACCTGTCACCCCCCCCCGGTGCTCCGCCCCGGACCCCGGTCCTCAAACTCCCCCAGCTACCGCTGGGAGGTGCCCCCGGACGGGCTGGATTTCCAGCCCGTCCGGCGCTTGAGGACACCCGGCGCCCAAGAACGAACGGGCGCGTCAGCCGCCGAACGCGCTCGACGCAGTCAACCGCAACGCCGTATCGATCAAAGGAACATGGCTGAACGCCTGCGGGAAGTTGCCCACCTGCCGCTGGAGCCGCGGGTCCCACTCCTCCGCCAGCAGGCCCAGGTCGTTCCGCAGCGCCAGCAGCTTCTCGAACAGCTGCCGTGCCTCGTCGACCCGGCCGATCATCGCCAGGTCGTCCGCGAGCCAGAACGAGCAGGCCAGGAACGCCCCCTCGTCGCCCTCCAGGCCGTCCACGCCCGCGTCCTCGCCGGCCGTCGGGTAGCGCAGGACGAAACCGTCCGGCGTCGACAGCTCACGCTGGATCGCCTCGATGGTGCCGATGACGCGCTTGTCGTCGGGCGGCAGGAAGCCCATCTGCGGGATCAGCAGCAAGGAGGCGTCCAGCTCACGGGAGCCGTAGGACTGGGTGAAGGTGTTGCGCTCCTTGTCGTACCCCTTCTCGCACACGTCCCGGTGGATGTCCTCGCGCAGCTCGCGCCACCGGTCCAGCGGCCCGTCCACGTCGCCGGACTCGATCAGCTTGATGGTGCGGTCGACGGCGACCCAGGCCATCACCTTGGAGTGCACGAAGTGGCGGCGCGGGCCGCGCACCTCCCAGATGCCCTCGTCCGGCTCGTTCCAGTGGTCTTCCAGATAGCCGATGAGCCGCAGCTGGAGCAGGCTCGCGTAGTCGTTGCGCGCGAGCCCGGTCATGTGGGCGAGGTGCAGCGCCTCGGTGACCTCGCCGTAGACGTCCAGCTGGAGCTGGTCGGCGGCGCCGTTGCCGATCCGTACGGGCGAGGAGTTCTCGTAGCCCGGCAGCCACGGCAGCTCCGCCTCGCCGAGCTCCCGCTCGCCGGCGATGCCGTACATGATCTGGAGGTTCTCCGGGTCGCCCGCCACCGCGCGCAGCAGCCACTCGCGCCAGGCGCGGGCCTCCTCGCGGTAGCCGGTGCGCAGCAGCGAGGAGAGGGTGATGGCCGCGTCCCGCAGCCAGGTGAAGCGGTAGTCCCAGTTCCGGGAGCCGCCGATGTCCTCGGGCAGCGAGGTGGTCGGCGCGGCGACGATGCCGCCCGTCGGCGCGTAGGTCAGTGCCTTGAGCGTGATCAGCGAGCGGACGACGGCGTCCCGGTAGGGGCCGTGGTACGTGCAGTGCTCGACCCACTCCCGCCAGAAGTCCTCGGTGGCCTCCAGCGAGCCCTCCGGGTCGGGCAGGGCCGGCGGCTGGCCGTGCGAGGGCTGCCAGCTGATGGTGAAGGCGATCCGGTCGCCGGGCGAAACGGTGAAGTCGGAGTAGGTGGTGAGGTCCTTGCCGAAGGTGTCGGCGGTGGTGTCCAGCCACACCGAGTCGGGACCGGCCACGGCCACCGTGCGGTCGCCGACCTTGTGCACCCAGGGCACGACCCGCCCGTAGGAGAAGCGCATCCGCAGGGCGGAGCGCATCGGCACCCGGCCGCTGACGCCCTCCACGATCCTGATCAGCTGGGGCGCCCCGTCGCGCGGGGGCATGAAGTCGATCACCCGGACCGTGCCGCGCGGGGTGTCCCACTCGGATTCGAGCACCAGGGAATCCCCCCGGTAGCGGCGGCGGTCGGCACGCGGTGGCGCCGCCCCCGAGGGGTGCGCCGGGCCGACCCGCCAGAAGCCGTGTTCCTCCGTGCCGAGCAGACCGGCGAACGCGGCATGGGAATCAAAGCGGGGCAGACACAGCCAGTCGGCCGTACCGTCCCGGCAGACCAGGGCGGCGGTCTGCATATCACCGATGAGTGCGTAATCCTCGATACGCCCGGCCACGTCATCTCCAGTCGAACGGCCACGTGGACCCTTCAGGGTCCCCTTGCGGTCAAGCGATCTTTGACGAGCTCTTCTTCCGGGAGGTGGGGGCCCCACGCCCAGCGGTGGCTGGGGAAGGGGGATGCCGTGCCGGCCGGCTCGCTGCATGTGTCCGTGCAGGATACGACGCCGAGTTGGTGCGACGCGCGGCGGTTGAACGACGAATCTGAGCCGAATGGGTGGCCGGGTATCCGGCCGCCGTGCAGCCTGTGACCCACCCGCCACGCAGCGCGAGAGCGGCCCCCGCCGAGGCGGTCCGACGCGTCGCCGGACGCGGCCGGGCCGGGTCGCTGATACCCTGGTACCCCGTGGACCGGTGGGCGCAAGACCCCCCAACCGCAGCGACGGCACCCCCGGAAGAAACCGGGTGATCGCCGATACGCACCTCACCTCGCGACCACGGGAGCCCCCCTTTGGCCATTGCCGCAAAGCCCACGACGACCAAGCACCTCTTCGTCACGGGGGGTGTCGCCTCCTCGCTGGGCAAGGGTCTGACGGCCTCCAGCCTGGGCGCGCTGCTCAAGGCGCGGGGTCTGCGGGTCACGATGCAGAAGCTCGACCCGTACCTCAACGTCGACCCCGGCACGATGAACCCCTTCCAGCACGGTGAGGTGTTCGTCACCAACGACGGCGCCGAGACCGACCTGGACATCGGCCACTACGAGCGCTTCCTGGACGTCGACCTCGACGGGTCCGCCAACGTCACCACCGGCCAGGTCTACTCCTCCGTGATCGCCAAGGAGCGGCGCGGCGAGTACCTGGGCGACACCGTGCAGGTCATCCCGCACATCACCAACGAGATCAAGCACCGCATCCGGCGCATGGCGACCGACGACGTCGACGTCGTCATCACCGAGGTCGGCGGCACCGTCGGCGACATCGAGTCGCTGCCCTTCCTGGAGACGGTCCGCCAGGTCCGCCACGAGGTCGGCCGCGACAACGTCTTCGTCGTGCACATCTCGCTCCTGCCCTACATCGGCCCCTCCGGCGAGCTGAAGACCAAGCCGACCCAGCACTCCGTCGCCGCGCTGCGCAACATCGGCATCCAGCCCGACGCGATCGTGCTGCGCGCCGACCGCGAGGTGCCGGCCGCGATCAAGCGCAAGATCTCGCTGATGTGCGACGTCGACGAGGCCGCCGTGGTCGCCGCCATCGACGCCCCGTCGATCTACGACATCCCCAAGGTCCTGCACACCGAGGGCCTGGACGCCTACGTCGTGCGCAAGCTCGACCTGCCGTTCCGCGACGTGAACTGGACCCAGTGGGAGGACCTGCTGGACCGCGTCCACAACCCCGACCACGAGGTCACCGTCGCGCTCGTCGGCAAGTACATCGACCTGCCCGACGCCTACCTCTCGGTCACCGAGGCCATCCGCGCCGGCGGCTTCGCCAACCGCGCCAAGGTCAAGGTCAAGTGGGTCGCCTCGGACGACTGCAAGACCGCGGCGGGCGCCCAGCAGCAGCTCGGCGACGTCGACGCGATCTGCGTCCCCGGCGGCTTCGGCGACCGTGGTGTCAACGGCAAGGTCGGCGCCATCACCTACGCCCGCGAGAACAAGGTCCCGCTGCTGGGCCTGTGCCTGGGCCTGCAGTGCGTGGTCATCGAGGCCGCGCGCAACCTCGCCGGCATCGAGGGCGCCAACTCCACCGAGTTCGACCCGGCCACCGCCAACCCGGTGATCTCCACCATGGCCGAGCAGATGGACATCGTCGCCGGTGAGGGCGACATGGGCGGCACCATGCGCCTGGGCATGTACCCGGCCAAGCTCGCCGAGGGCTCCATCGTCCGCGAGGTCTACGACAACGAGCCGTACGTCGAGGAGCGCCACCGTCACCGCTACGAGGTGAACAACTCCTACCGCGCGGAGCTGGAGAAGAAGGCCGGCCTGGTCTTCTCCGGCACCTCCCCGGACAACAAGCTCGTCGAGTACGTCGAGTACCCGCGCGAGGTGCACCCCTACCTGGTCGCCACCCAGGCGCACCCGGAGCTGCGCTCCCGCCCGACCCGCCCGCACCCGCTCTTCGCGGGCCTGGTGAAGGCGGCCGTGCGGCGCAAGCAGGGCTGACCTATACGGTTGCCGGGGTGAGGGTCTTCCGGGACCCTCACCCCGGTTTTCTGTTTTTGGAGGCATCGCATGGGCATCAAGGACACCCCCGCCGAGTGGCAGGTCACCGCGACGGCGACGCCGTTCGTCGGCAACAAGACCAGCGTCCGCACGGACACGGTCGTCATGCCGGACGGCTCCGCCGTCACCCGTGACTACCAGGTGCACCCCGGCTCGGTCGCCGTCCTCGCCCTCGACGACCAGGGCCGGGTGCTGCTCCTGAAGCAGTACCGCCACCCGGTGCGGCAGAAGCTGTGGGAGATCCCCGCCGGCCTGCTCGACATCCCCGGCGAGAACCCCCTCGTCGCCGCCCAGCGCGAGCTGTACGAGGAGGTGCACGTCAAGGCCGACGACTGGCGGGTCCTCACCGACGTCTACACCACCCCCGGCGGCTGCGACGAGGCCGTACGGATCTTCCTGGCCCGCGGCATCTCCGACGCCGACGGCGAGCGCTTCGCGGTCTCCGAGGAGGAGGCCGACATGGAGTTCGCCCGGGTGCCGCTGGCCGAGCTGGTGAGCGGCGTCCTGGCCGGTGACCTGCACAACAACTGCCTGGTCGTGGGTGTGCTCTCGCTCGCCGCCGCGCTGGCCGCGGGCGGGGAGGCCGGGCTGGACGCGCTGCGCCCGGCGGACGCCCCGTGGCCCGCCCGGCCCTTCGAGGCATAGCCCCGGCCCACCCGATCCGGTGGCCGGTCGGACCATCGGGAGAACCGAATAGGTGATCTTCGGCGGGGCCGGTGCCGGTTCCCGGGGACCCGGTGGGTGGTGAACTAGGCTCAACGCGTTCCCGACCGCGGCCGCGGCGGGCTCGTACGTGCGGTTGGGACGGGAGAGTGGCCCCGTGACGGAGCGGGCGGTGGAGACCGGCGGCGAAGTGGCGGCGCCCCCGCCCGGGCGGGGGCTGTCCGCGGCGCCCGCCCGGGCGGTCCGCCGGACGCCGGCCACCGTGACCGGTGCCTTCGTCGGCCGCCGCCGTGAGCTGGAGGAGCTGCGGGCCGACATCGACCGCACCGGCCTCGACACCCTCGCCGGCCGCAAGGCCCCGCGCTGCCGGGTGCTGCTCATCGCCGGCCGGCCCGGCTCCGGCCGCACCGCCCTGGCCGAGCAGCTGGTGGGCCGGCTCGCCGAGGACTACCCCGGCGGTGTGCTGCGGGCCCGCCTGACCGAGGCCGACGGGGAGCGGGTGCCCACCGAGCGCACCGCGCGCGCCCTGCTCACCACCCTCGGCGCGCCCGTACCCGCGGGCGCGGAGGAGGACGAGCTCACCGAGGCGCTGCGCGCCGCGCTCCAGGGGCGGCGCACGCTGCTGTTCCTGGACGACGCGGCCGGTGCCGAACAGGTCGACCCGCTGCTGCCGGACGAGTCCGACTGCCTGATCGTGGCCGTCTCGCGCGGCCCGCTGACCGGCGTCCCCGACGTGCGGCCCTGCACCCTCGGCGGTCTGGACACCGCGGCCGCAGTGGAGCTGCTGGAGCGCTACGCCGGCCCGACCCGAATCACCTGCGACCCGGTGGCCGCGAGCGCCGTCGTGGAGGGATGCGGCGGCCAGCCCGCGGCGCTGGTCCTGGTCGGCGGCTGGCTGGCGGCCTGCCCCAAGCTGTCGGTGGTCGACGTGGCCAAGCGGCTGCGCGAACTGCCCTCGCTCGACACCCCCGACAGCGCCCGCCGGCCGCTGGCACGGGCCTTCCGGCTCGCCTACGAGGCGCTGCCGCCGTCCACCGCCCGCATACTGCACCTGCTGGCACTGGCCCCCGCCGGGCCGGCCGACGCGCACACCACCTCCGCGCTGGCCGGCTGCTCGGTGGGCGCCGCCCAGAGCGCGCTCGACGAGTTCACGGCCCGCGGCATGCTGCGGGCCGAGCCGGCCGCGGGCTTCCTCGGCCCGCAGTACCGGGTGCCGGGCTGCCTGGCGCCGCTGCTGCGGGCGCTGCTGGAGACTCAGGAGCGGCCCGCCGAGGTCGAGTTGGCGCGGGCCCGGATGCTGGAGCGGACCGTACGGCAGCTGCACTCGTGCCGGGCCAGCACCGAGACGGGTGACCCGCTGACCCGCAAGCGGCTGGCCGAGCTGCCCAGGCCGCTGCGCTTCCCGACCCCGCAGGCGGCCGAGGAGTGGCTGCGGGGCCGGCTGCCGGCACTGCTGGCGGCGGCCCGGCTCGCGGTGCGCGACGGCCGGCTCGACACCCTCGCCCGGCGTCTGATCTCCGCGCTCACCCGGGCCCTGACGGCCCATCTGGGCGCGGAGGAGGCGGGGCCGGAGCTCTACGGGCTGCACCAGCTCGTGCTCGACGTCGCCCAGCGCTGCGAGATGCCGCTGGAGAAGGCCGCGGCGCTGCTGAACCTCGGCGACCTCGACGCCAGGGCCGGGCGCACGCGCGGCGCGCTGGGCCGCTACCGCGAGGCGCTGGACGCGGCGCGCGAGGCGGCCGACCCGTACGCCACCAGCCGTTCGATGGAGTCCATCGCCGCCTCCCACCAGGAGCTCGGCGACTGGCAGCGGGCCGCCGACTGGTACCGCCGGGGGCTGGAGCTGCGGCTGACGCGCGGTGAACTGGCCGACGAGGCGCGGCTGTACGGGCGGCTGGGCGCGGTGCACACCTACGCCGGCCAGTGGGGCGAGGCGCTGCGCGACTGGCGGGCGGCGGCGGCCACCTGCCGCCGGCTGCGGGACCAGCCCGGCCACGCGCGGGCGCTGAGCGAGATCGCACGGGTGCAGGAGTACGCGGGCCGGCCGCAGGAGGCGCTGCGGACCTGCCGGGAGGCGCTGGACTGCGCGCGCCAGGCCGGTGACACACGGCTGGAGGCCGCGGTGCGGCTGC
>NZ_JAGGOL010000186.1 GCF_018614525.1 Streptomyces sp. ISL-11 | reverse complement strand
TCCGGCGATTGAGGACACCACACAGCAGCCCGTCCGGCGATTGAGGACACCGCGCAGCGGTGGTGCGGACGACACGGCCCGCAGCGCCCCTCGTCAGCCCGCGTTCACCACCGGTGACCACGTGCCGAGCGCGTCCGCCGTCGTGCCGTCGTAGAGCGACGTCTCGCCGTTGGACCAGCGCACCACGACGTCGTCCCGGCGGCCCGTCGACGTGAAGTCGCCGGCCGTGAGCGTGGAGGCCGTCCAGGAGGGGTTGGGGCCCTGGAGCCGCGTGCCGTTGCCGAGGGTCGTGCCGGTGGTGGCGTAGGAGCCGAGTGAGCCGTCGGACCAGCGGACGAGGAGCTTCGTACGGTCCTGGCCGGCCGGCTGGGCGGCGGCGAGGGCGGTGGCGTTGCGCCAGTACGAGCCGGCCGCCGCCAGGCTGCGCCCGGTGCCCGGGCCGGAGGCACTCGCACCGGAGTAGACGCTGAAGCTGCCGTCGGCCCAGCGCACGGCCAGGTCGCGCGCCTTGTCGGTGGAGCCGAACCGGCCCGCGGTGATCTGCGTGGCGTACCGCCAGAAGGACCCGGCGGCGCCGAGGGTGAACTCCTTGCCGGAGCCGGCGGGGCCGAGGTCCTCGAAGTAGCTGAGCTTGCCGTTGTCCCAGCGGACCATGAGGTCGGCGCGGCCGGTTCCGCCGAAGTCGCCGGCGGTCACCGCCGCGGCGCGCTTCCAGAAGCTGTCCGCCTTCGCGAGCTGCTTCTCCGCACCGAAGCCGCCCCGGCCGTCACCGGGGTAGAGGGTGACCTCGCCGTCGCTCCAGATGGCCAGCAGGTCGTCGTGGCCGTCGCCGGTGAAGTCGCCCGGGGCGAGGTGCCGGGCGTGGCTCCAGGTGGAGGCGGCGCCGGGCAGCCGCGCGCCGTCGGACGGCGACTGGTAGGCGGCGGCCGGGCGGACGGGCGTACGGTCGGCGAGCGCGTCCTGATAGAGGTCCTGGATCTCGCGGCCGAAGACCGGGGAGTAGCTGACCCAGTCGTCGCCGGCGGTGTTGCCGCCGCCGTTCCAGCCGCCGAGGAGGCCGATGGCGTCGCCGGTGCGGGCCGCGGCGTCGTAGTGGGCGATCCAGGGGCTGCCGGAGGTGCCGCCGTAGAAGCCGCCGCACTTCATCTGCGTCTGGTGGTAGCCGGCCAGCCGCATGGTGGGCACCGTGCAGCTGATGGCCTTGAGGTCCGGGTTGTAGGTGCCGGGGTAGCCCGTGACGGTGACGGTGCTGTTCCAGCGGGGCGTGGGCGTCAGCCGCAGGGCTCCGGCCGCGTCCTGGACCTCGGTGCCCTTGGCGTTGGGCCCGACGCGCACGAAGCCGAAGTCCAGGTCGGAGTCGGCACCCTTGCTGTTCTTGGTGTAGCGCGGGTCGGTGAAGGCCCGCTCCACCGGGAAGACGCCGTACGGCTGGTGGGCGGCGTCCTGGCCCTTGAGGTACTGCGGCACGAAGATCTGCTTGCCGCCGGCCAGGGACTTGGCGCAGTGGCCCGCGGTCATCAGCAGGTCGCGGCCCGCGCTCCGCACGACGCTCGCGGTGCAGTACGAGGGTCCGGTCGGCCCGGAGCTGCTGAAGAACGTGCCGACCATCGGTATGCCGGCGCCGTACGAGCCCTGCGGTGTCCCGGAGGGCGCCACCGCGGCGGCGATCCCGCGCGAGCGCGCCGTGAAGGTGGTCCGCGAACCCCTCTCGACCGGCTGGGCGGCGGCCATGCGCTCGGCCGTCCAGTACTTCTCCGCCGCGCGCGCGGCCGCCGGGCCGGCCGACGGGGTGGTGGCGACCGCCACGCCGGCCGTCGTGCCGCAGGCGGCGAGGGCGAGGGCGACGACGAGGACGGGGTACGTACGAGGTCTGCGAAGGAAGGACACAGTGGCTCTCTGGTGCGGTGAGCTGGTGATCGTGTGCTGCGCATACCTATCACAGGGGTGCGCGCCGGCCCACCGCGCGGGCCCCCGTTCAGGAGGCGTACGGCCTGTCCGCCGCCGGGCGGTGGCGGACGGGCCGCCCGGCCGCGCTCACGCCGCCCGCGTGTCGTGGTGGATGGGTGTGTGCGCACCCGTCAGCGGGACGCCCGTGCCGCCCCGGCGGGCGGCGACGATCTCCGCGGCGATGGACAGGGCCGTCTCCTCGGGCGTCCGCGCGCCCAGGTCGAGGCCGATCGGCGAGCGCAGGCGCCCCAGTTCGTGGTCGCCCAGGCCTGCCTCGCGCAGCCGGGCCAGGCGCTCCTCGTGGGTACGGCGCGATCCCATGGCGCCGACGTAGGCGATCGGCAGCCGCAGGGCCCGCTCCAGCAGCGGCACGTCGAACTTCGCGTCATGGGTCAGGACGCACAGCGCCGTACGGGTGTCCAGTCGCTGGGACTCCAGGTAGCGGTGCGGCCAGTCCACGACGACCTCGTCCGCCTCGGGGAAGCGCCCGGAGGTGGCGAAGACGGGCCGGGCGTCGCAGACGGTGACGTGGTAGCCGAGGAACTTGCCGGCCCTGACCAGTGCGGCGGCGAAGTCGACGGCACCGAAGACCAGCATGCGCGGCGCCGGCCGGCTGGACTCGATGAGCAGGACCACCGGCTCCCCGCACCGGGAGCCGTCCTCCCCGACCTCCACGGTCCCCGTCCGCCCGGCGTCCAGCAGCGCCGCGGCCTCCCGCTCGGCCGTACGGTCCAGCTCCGCCGGACCGCCGAGCGTGCCGGTGGCGGTGCCGTCGGCGCCGAGGAGCAGCGCCCGCCCCCGCAGCCGGTCCGGGCCCGTGACCACGCGGACGAGGGCCGCCGTCTTCCCCCGGGCCGCGGCGGCCAGTGCCCGGGCCAGGAGGGGCCGCCCGGGGTCGTCGGCGCGTACCGGCGCGACCAGGACGTCGATGACCCCGCCGCAGGTCAGGCCGACGGCGAAGGCGTCCTCGTCGGCGTAGCCGAATCGTTCCAGCGCGCCGGTACCGCTCTCCAGCGCGTCCCGGCACAGGTCGTAGACCGCGCCTTCCACGCAGCCGCCGGAGACGGACCCGATCACCGTGCCGTCCGCGTCGACGGCCAGCGCGGCGCCGGGCAGCCTGGGCGCGCTGCCCGTCACGGCCACGACGGTCGCGACGGCGAAGTCACGGCCCTCGTCGCACCAACGGCGCAGCTCGTCGGCGAGGTCCAGCATGACGGTCTCCTCTGCGGGGGCGGAATGTGAAGCGCGCACTCCGACGCTATTTCACGCCCAGCCAGTGTTCGATCGGGTGAAGGGCGAAGTAGACGGCGAAGACGGCGGTCAGCAGCCACATGAAGGTGCCGGGCTCGCGCCACTTGCCCTGTGCGGCCTTGATGGCGGTGAAGGCGATGACGCCGGCGCCGACACCCGCGGTGATGGAGTAGGTGAACGGCATCAGCACCACGGTCAGGAAGACCGGGACGGCCACGGCGCGGTCGCCCCAGTCGATGTGCCGGGCGTTGCTCATCATCATCGCGCCGATCACCACGAGCGCGGCGGCGGCGACCTCGCCGGGCACGATGCGGGTGAGCGGGGTGAAGAACAGGCAGGCGGCGAAGAGCAGGCCGGTCACCACGGAGGACAGTCCCGTGCGCGCGCCCTCCCCGACCCCGGTCGCCGACTCGATGAAGACGGTCTGGCCCGACGCGCCGGCGACGCCGCCGATCGCGCCGCCCGCGCCGTCGATGAACAGTGCCTTGCTCAGGCCGGGCATCCGTCCCCGCTCGTCGGCGAGTTCCGCCTCGGTGCCGACGCCGATGATGGTGGCCATCGCGTCGAAGAAGCCGGCCAGCACCAGGGTGAAGACGATCATCCCGACGCTCATGGCGCCGAGCGAGCCCCAGCCGTCGAGGGCGACGTGTCCGAAGAGGGAGAAGTCAGGCATGGACACGGCGCTGCCCTTGAGCTCGGGCGCGCCGTTCTGCCAGGTCTTGGGGCCGAGGTCGGCGACGGCGTTGACGAGGACCGCGAGGAGCGTGCCGACGACGATGCCGATGAGGATGGCGCCGGGGACCTCGCGGGCCTGGAGCATGAAGACGATCAGCAGGGTGACGCAGAAGATCAGTACGGGCCAGCCGGCGAGCTCGCCGGACGGGCCGAGGGTGACCGGGCCGCCGCCGGTGGAGGCGTGCACGAAACCGGCCTTGACCAGGCCGATCAGGGCGATGAACATGCCGATGCCCATGGTGATGGCGTGTTTGAGGGCCAGCGGTATCGCGTTCATGATCAGTTCGCGGAGGCCGGTGACGGCCAGGACGACGATCACCAGTCCGTACACCACGCACATCCCCATGGCCTGCGGCCAGGTCATATGGGGTGCCACCTGGGTGGACAGGACGCCGGAGACGCCCAGTCCGGCGGCGAGGGCGAGCGGGACCTTGCCGAGGAAGCCCATGAGGAGGGTGCAGACGGCGGCGGCCAGCGCGGTGGCGGTGATCAGGCCCGCGTGACCCAGGGTGTGCTTCTCGACGTCCGGGCCGGACAGGACCAGCGGGTTGAGCAGCAGGATGTAGCACATCGCCATGAAGGTGGTGATGCCGCCGCGCACCTCGCGGGCGAGGGTGGAGCCTCTGTCGCCGATGTGGAAGTAGCGGTCGAGCCAGGACCGTCCGGCAGGTGGCCGCGAGCCCGCGCCCGCGTCCTCTGCCGTGGTCGTCGGCTCCACGGATGACTGGGTCATGGTGCCTGCTCCCATGTTCCGGGGATGTGATTCGGCTGCACGACCCGGGGGACGGCCCGAGACGAAGGGATGGCACCGCACCGGCCCCCGGGGGGCACGGGGCCGGCCGGTGCGTGATGTGGCGTCAGGTGCCGGTGAGGTGCTCCGGCCGTACCGGTACCCGCCTCAGGGGCAGTCCGGTGGCGGCGCGGATCGCGGCGACGACGGCCGGGGTGGAGGAGAGGGTCGGGGCCTCGCCGACGCCCCGCAGCCCGTAGGGGGCGTGCTCGTCGGCGAGTTCGAGGACGTCGACGGGGATCGTCGGGGTGTCGAGGATGGTGGGGATGAGGTAGTCGGTGAAGGAGGGGTTGCGCACCCGTCCGTCCGCGCCGACGACGATCTCCTCCATGACGGCCAGCCCCAGGCCCTGGGTCGTACCGCCCTGTATCTGCCCGGCGACGGACAGCGGGTTGAGCGCCTTGCCGACGTCCTGCGCGCAGGCCAGCTCGACGACCTTGACCAGCCCGAGTTCGGTGTCGACCTCGACGACGGCGCGGTGGGCCGCGAAGGAGTACTGGACATGGCCGTTGCCCTGCCCGGTGACCAGGTCGAACGCCTCGGTGGGGCGGTGGCGCCACTCCAGCTCGATGTCGACGACCTCGTCCTCGAGCACCTCGGCGAGACCCGCGAGCACTTCACCGCCGTCGGTGACCACCTTGCCGCCCTCCAGGAGCAGTTCGGCGGTGGCCCAGGCGGGGTGGTGCGTGCCCAAACGCGCCCGGCCCAGCTCCAGGACCCGCTCGCGGACCGCCCGGCAGGCGTGGCGGACGGCGCCGCCGGTGACGTAGGTCTGCCGGGAGGCGGAGGTGGAACCGGCCGAGCCGACGCGGGTGTCGGCCGGCTCGATGGTCACCTGGGTGACGCCGAGCTCGGTGCGGGCGATCTGGGCGTGGACGGTGACCCCGCCCTGGCCGACCTCGGCCATCGCCGTGTGCACCGTGGCCACGGGCTGCCCGCCGACGGCCTCCAGGCGCACCCGGGCCGTGGAGTAGTCGTCGAAGCCCTCGGAGAAGCCGACGTTCTTGATCCCGACGGCGTAGCCGACGCCGCGCACGACGCCCTCGCCGTGGGTGGTGTTCGACAGGCCGCCGGGCAGGGCGCGGACGTCGGGGCCGCCGCCCGCGCTCTCCCACTGTCGCTCGGGCGGCAGGGGCATCGCCTTGACACGGCGCAGGAGTTCGGCGACCGGGGCGGGTGAGTCGACGACCTGGCCGGTCGGCATGACCGCGCCCTGTGCCATGGCGTTCAGGCGCCGGAACTCCACCGGGTCCATGTCCAGTGCGGCGGCGACCTTGTCCATCTGCGCCTCGTAGGCGAAGCACGCCTGCACGGCGCCGAAGCCGCGCATGGCGCCGCAGGGCGGGTTGTTGGTGTAGAGGGCGAGGGCCTCTATGGCGACGTCGTCGATGACGTACGGGCCCGCCGAGAGCGAGGCGGCGTTGCCGACGACGGCCGGGGAGGACGAGGCGTACGCGCCGCCGTCCAGCACGATGCGGCAGGTCATATGGGTCAGCCGGCCGTCGCGGGTGGCCCCGTGCTCGTAGTGGAGGGTGGCGGGGTGGCGGTGGACGTGGCCGAAGAACGACTCGAAGCGGTTGTAGACGATCTTCACGGGCCGGCCGGTGCGCAGGGCCAGCAGGCAGGCGTGGGCCTGCATGGAGAGGTCCTCGCGGCCGCCGAAGGCGCCACCGACGCCGGAGAGCGTCATGCGGACCCGGTCCTCGGGCAGGCCGAGGACCGGCGCGATCTGCCGCAGGTCGGCGTGCAGCCACTGGGTGGCGATGTAGAGGTCGACGCCGCCGTCCTCGGCGGGCACCGCGAGCCCGGACTCGGGGCCGAGGAACGCCTGGTCCTGCATGCCGACCTCGTAGTCGCCGGTGACGATGACGTCGGCGCGGGCCCGGGCGGCGGCGACGTCGCCGCGGTGTATCGGCTGCCGGTGGACGATGTTGGGGTGGGGGACGTGGGCGGCATGGGGATCGTCGCGGCCGGGGTGGAGCACGGGCGCGTCGGGGGCGGTGGCGGTGGCCTCGTCGGTGACGACGGGCAGTTGCTCGTACGCCACCTTGATCTTCGCGGCGGCGCGGCGGGCGGTCTCGGGGTGGTCGGCGGCGACGAGGGCGACCGGTTCGCCGTGATGGCGGACCACGCCGTCGGCGAGGACGGGCGTGTCCTTGATCTCCAGGCCGTAGCGGGTCGCGGCGGGAAGGTCGTCGTGGGTCATCACGGTGTGCACGCCGGCCGTCGCGAGCGCCTCGGAGACGTCGACGGAGAGGATGCGGGCGTGGGCGTACGGGCTGCGGAGCGTGAAGCCCCACAGCATGTCCTCGTGCCAGAGGTCCGAGGCGTAGGCGAACTCGCCGGTGACCTTGAGGGTGCCGTCCGGGCGGAGCGTGGACTCGCCGATGCCGCCCTTGGCGCCGCTGGACTGGGTGAGGCCGGTGGGGACGCGTGCGGTGCCCATGGTCAGACCGCCTCTCCGGCGCGGGCGGCCGCCAGGCGTACCGCGTCGAGGATCTTCTCGTAGCCCGTACAGCGGCAGAGGTTGCCCGAGAGGGCCTCGCGGATGTCCGCGTCGGAGGGATCGGGCTCGCGTTCCAGCAACTCGTCGGCGGCGACCAGCAGGCCGGGGGTGCAGAAGCCGCACTGCACGGCGCCGGCGTCGATGAACGCCTGCTGCACGGGAGAGAGTTCGCCCGCCTCGGAGGCGTCGGGGCGCCATCGCCGGGCGGCGTCGGGGTCCGTACCGGCGGCGGCCCCGCCGGCGCGGTGCGCGGCGTGGTCGGCCAGGCCCTCCACGGTCACCACCTCGCGGCCCTCCACCTGGCCGGCGGCGACCAGGCAGGCGCAGACCGGCTCGCCGTCGAGGCGGACGGTGCAGGAGCCGCACTCGCCCTGCTCGCAGGCGTTCTTGGAGCCCGGCAGGCCGAGCCGCTCGCGCAGCACGTACAGCAGGCTCTCGCCCTCCCAGACGTCATCGGCCTGCTGCGGGCGGCCGTTGACCGTGAAGTTCACGCGCATCGGGTGGTCCTCTCGCTCCCGCGGTACGCGTCCCAGGTCCAGCCGAGCGTGCGGCGGGCCATGACGGCCACCGCGTGCCGCCGGTACCGGGCGCTGCCGCGCACGTCGTCGATGGGGTTGCAGGCGCCGGCGGCGAGCTCGGCGAACTGCCGGGCGAGCGAGGGCGCCAGCGGCCGGCCGGAGTCCCAGAAGCCGCCCTCCTCCAAGGCGGCGTTCAGGAAGTCCTCCGCGGCCCCGGCCCGTACGGGGGTGGGCGCGGCGGAGCCGATTCCGGTGCGCACCGTGCGCGAGGACGGGTGGAGGGCGAGGCCGAAGGCGCAGACGGCGATGACCATGGCGTTGCGGGTGCCCACCTTGGAGAACTGCTGCGGCCCGTCGGCCGTGCGGATGCGGACGGCCCGGATCAGCTCGTCCGGCTCCAGGGCGTTGCGCTTGACGCCGGTGTAGAACTCCTCGACGGGGATCAGCCGGGTGCCGCGCACCGACTCGGCCTCGACGTCGGCGCCGGCGGCCAGCAGCGCCGGGTGGGAGTCACCGGCCGGGGAGGCGGCGCCGAGGTTGCCGCCCACGCTGCCGCGGTTGCGTATCTGCGGCGAGCCGACGGTGTGCGCGGCCAGCGCGAGGCCGGGCAGCGGCTCGCGGAGGTGCTCCATGATCCGGCTGTACGGGACGGAGGCGCCGAGGCGGACCTCGTCCTCGCCGGTCTCCCATTCATACAAATCGCCGATGCGGTTCAGGTCCAGCAGGTACTCCGGACGGCGGTGGTCGAAATTGATCTCGACCATCACGTCCGTGCCACCCGCGATGGGCACGGCGGTGGGGTGCTCGGCCTTCGCGGCCAGAGCCTCCGCCCAGGTGCCGGGGCGCAGGAAGTCCATGGATCTTCTCTTCTCGATCGGTCTCGCGAGGCGCTTCGAGGGGGGTTTCCGGCCGGGCCGTCCGTGGTGTTCCAGGGCCGTTCGTGTCCTGTTTCACACCCTGTGCTGCCAGTACACCGAGGGCCGGGTGCCCGGGTGCAGTCACGGAAACCATGAAGCGGTTGGCTGGCCGCGGGCACCGTCTTGTAGATTCGAACGAAAGGCGGGGTTCGGAAACCTCACCGCATTCCACTGGTGACATACGAAAGATCGGCGGCGACCCACGATGCGGCTGCGCGCACTCCTGGAGACCGAGGCGCTGGGCCTCCGGCTGCTCGGCGGCGAGGAGGAACTCGACCGCACGGTGCGCGGCGTGATGACCACCGACCTGCGCGACCCGAGCCGCTATCTGTCCGGCGGCGAGCTGGTGCTCACCGGCCTGGCGTGGCGGCGCGAGCCGGAGGACTCGGAGCGGTTCGTGCGCATCCTGGCCGGTGCCGGGGTGGCGGGGCTGGCGGCGGGCGAGGCGGAGATGCGCTCGATCCCCGACGACCTCGTCCAGGCGTGCGGGCGGCACCGGCTGCCGCTGTTCTCCGTCGTCGAGGACGTCTCCTTCGCCTCCATCACCGAGCACGTGGTGCGGCAGGTCTCCGGCGAGCGCGCCGGCGATCTGGCGGCGGTCGTGGACCGGCACCGGCGGCTGATGACCTCGGGCCCGGCGGGCGGCGGCCCCGAGGTCGTCCTCGACCTGCTCGGCTCCGACCTGGACCTGCGCGCCTGGGTGCTCTCCCCCACCGGCCGCCCGATCGCCGGTTCGTCCCTGGCGGGCGCGGGACCGGAGCTGCCGTCGGCGGTGGCCGCCACCCTCGCGGGCGAACACCTGGCCGCTTCCCGGGGCGGCCGCCGCGGCCCGCACCGGGTGAGCGCGGGCTCGGCCACGTACTCCCTCTTCCCCATCGGCGGCGGGGGCCGCGGCGCCGCACGGGACGTCCGCGAGAGCGTCCTGTCGGACTGGCTGCTGGCGGTCGAGGCGGACGCCGGGGACTGGCCGGCGGAGCGGCTCGACCTGCTGGACGGCGTCACCCAGCTGATCGCCGTGGAGCGCGACCGGCGCGACGCCGCCCGTACGGTACGGCGCCGGCTCGCCCAGGAGGTCGTCGAACTGGTCCAGGGCGGCGCGGCCCCGGCCGACATCGCGGCGCGGCTGCGGGTCGCGGCGCCCGTGCTGCTGCCGGGGCTGGGCACCGCCCCGCACTGGCAGGTCGTCGTGGCCCGCGTCGAGTGGGAGGGCGGCGACATCGCCGGCGGGCCGGTGGCGCAGGCGCTGCTGGAGGAGATCCTCGTCGACCCCGAGCTGTCCGGGCCCGAGCCGTCCGACCGGATCGCCGTCGCCCACACGGGTGACGAGGCGGTGGCCCTGGTGCCGCTGCCGGCCGTGCCGGCGCGCCCGGAGGGCCTGGAGGGCCTGCAGGACGAGCCGGACGGTGCCGAGGTGAGGCCCGCACCGGGCCTGCACGCCGACGTTCTCCTCACGGCCGTCCGCGAGCCGCTGTCCCGGGGCCTGGACGGCGACGGCCGGCTGACCCTCGGGGTGAGCGCCGCCGTGCACTCGGCCGAGGGGCTGCGCGGCGCCCTGGAGGAGGCCCGGCACGCCCGCCGGGTGGCGGCCGCCCGCCCCGGCCGCGTCTGCGCGGCGGGCCACCAGGAGCTGGCCTCGCACGTCCTGCTGCTGCCCTTCGTCCCCGACGACGTGCGCCGAGCCTTCACCGCCCGCCTGCTGGACCCGCTGCGCGACTACGACCGCCGGCACCGCGCCGAGCTCGTCCCGACCCTGGAGGCGTTCCTCGACTGCGACGGCTCCTGGACGCGCTGCGCGACGCGGCTGCATCTGCACGTGAACACCCTGCGCTACCGGGTGGGCCGGATCGAACAGCTGACGGGCCGCGACCTCTCCCGCCTGGAGGACAAGCTGGACTTCTTCCTGGCGCTGCGGATGAGCTGACGCTCTGGGTGCGGAGAGCCCCGGGATCACAGCGGTCACTGTTCCGGCGGATGCCGGGTGGGAGAGCATCGGTCGACGTGTGACGCTGACCGGAGATCACGATCGCGAGGAGACAACGTGGCCATCGCCGGCAAGATCACCTACCGGATGGGCAGCGAAGTGCGGGACGTCCTCTACCCCAAGGCGGACCGCGAGAAGTTCACCCTGCACTCGGAAGGCGGAGGCCACCAGGAGCTGCACAACGAAACGGACGGCTGGGTCGCCATGTACGACGGTCTCCCGGGCAAAGAGGAGATGGTCTTCGATCCCATCAAGCCCGGCTACCGTTTCGGATGGGGCGGCGCGTCTCCCACGTTCGTGATGTTCCACGTCCAGGACCCGGACAATCCGGAGGATTGAGCCCGGCCCTCAGACCAAGTCCAGCACCATCGCGTCGTACACCGGTGCGTCGTCCCACGGTTGGGACCGCCCCACCAGGCGGTACCCCCACGCCGCGTACGTGGCCCGCGCCGGAGCCGCCTCGGGCTCCGGCCGCGCGGTGAGGGTGACCCGCTCGACCGTGAGGCCGTCCAGCAGCCGGGCATGAAGCCCGGCTGCGATGCCGCACCTTCGGCACGGCTCGCGTACGGCCAGCTCGATGACGGCGAACGTCCGCTCGCCGGTTTCCCGCGTGAACTCTCCTGGCAGCGGGTCGAGGAGACCCTCCCACCAGAGGGTGTCCGGGGACAGCAGGTACCCGAAGGTGAAGCCCACGACATCGGCATCGCTGCGGGTCAGGACCACCCGGAAGCCGGGTCGCCTCGCCTGCCGCTGGAACCGTTCGATGAACTCGGCGATGTCTCGGGGCCCTTCGCGGTACGGCGGCTCGGCGTACACCTCCTCGTAGGCGGGGAGGAACGCGTCGAGCTGCGTTCCGGCCGCTGGACCGTCGTGGCGCGCGTAGGTCATGTCGGGCACGGGCAGCCTCCTGCGAATGAGCGGTCAGCTCTCAGGAGAGCCGCTTGACCAGGGACTCAAAGACCGGGGAATTGTCGAACGGCTGAATGTCTCCGAGTTTCTCCCAGCCCCACGAGTAGTAGGCCGTACGGGCAGGGGCGTTCTTCGGATCGACCAGAATGGTGCCGAGCTCTTCGTTCCGGCTCACCAGCAAGGCGTCGTGCAAGCGGCGGGCAATGCCCTGGCGGCGGCGCGCCGGGCGGACCATCAGCTCCGAGATGGCGAAGACCTTCTCCTGCTCGGTCAGCCTCCGTACATGTTCCGGCAGCTCGCCGCGGAACCCACCCCACCAGGTCCCCGAAGGCGCGATGCCGAAGCCGAAGACATAGCCGACGAGCGTGCCACCGTCATCAGCCGCCACCAGCTCGAAGCCGGGCCGCTGCACGTAAGCCGCAAGACGGTCCAGGAAGGCCGGACGAGAACGAAAGGCACCGTCCAGCTTCTCCGCATACGCCTCCTCGTACAGGTCCGCCAAGACGGAGCGTTGTTCGTCGGCCTGCTTCCCGTCGAGCCGTCGCAGCTTCAGGTCAGCCATCTCTCTCCTCTTCACGCCGCGAGAGCCCGGGACTCCTCCAGGAAGTCCCGGACCAATGGGTTGTCCTTGTGTTGCCCCACGCTCTTCCGGAACGCCGCGAGGCGGGCAACCGTGCGGGTCGAGGAGACCTCCGCGATAAGGGGCAGCGTGTTCCGCGCCACCTCGCATGCGTCGTGGATGTCGCCCTTCCGCACATGCACCTCGGCGAGCACCACCGAGTACCAGGCCCGGTTACGGCCGTACCGGTGGTCCATGGTCGCCAGCGTCTTCTCGGTCAGCTTCTGAGCCACTCCCGTATCACCGAGGTCGGCGTGACAAGTGGCGGCCAGGCCGTCCAGCTCGGCGGGCGAATAGAAATCGATCCACGGCGGGTCGTCGTCCGAGGGGCCCTTGTCGAACGCTTCGTAGGCACGGGACAGGGCCGCTCGGCATGCCTTGGCGTCTCCTAGCCGGGACCAACCGCAAGCCTCCCGCAGCGCGAACAGGGACACCAGCCGGGGCGGGACATGGCGTCTTCCAGCTCGTTGGCCCATTCGGGCCAGGTCCACGGCGTCACGGGGCATCCCCTTGCGGGCTGCCGCCATGGACATCTGTGCGTAGGCATGGACTTCGACCTCAATGTCCTCGGCCATACGCGCCTGATACAGAGATTGGTTGTAGTAGGCCCAGGCGTCTTGTGTGCGGTCGGCGTCATAGCTCAACCAACCGGTGAGGACAGCCAAGTCAGCAAAGGCCGAGCGCAGCTCCCTTCCCGTGGGCTCCGTGTACCAGGCCGTGTTGATAAGCCGGTTGAGAGCCCCCAGGGCCCGCCGGGCATCCATGCAGAGGTTGTTGCCGCCCATCTGCTCATCGAGCTGCTTGAGCCTGCGCACCGTCTCGCGGACGGTGTGCACCTCTGGGGATCCGATTTTCCGGGGCGTTCCGCGCTCTGGGCAGAACCCGAGAGCGGCGAGACCCGAGACAAAGCTTCGCCGGTCCACTGCCTGCTCCTGATCGTCGAACTGATCAGACGTGACGACCGTACGATGCATGGGAGGTTGACGGGAAGGGAAGCCCAGCGCGGACATGTTCTCCCCTGTCAGCGCGGCCAGGATCCGGCGGTACACCGGGCGAGGGCAGTCCACATCACCGTCTTCCCAGGTGGCGACGACTCTGGAGGTGCATCCGGTGTTTTCGCCCATGCGTGCGCCTTGCTCGTTGATCAGGGCAGCGAACTCCGAGCGGCTCATGTGAAAGCGCTCTTCGCGTACTGCCCGCACCTTGAGGTTGGGTGCTCTCTTCGCGGCCATCGCGCCTTCCCCTGATGTGCATCCCCGACTGCACACCGACCGTAGCGCCGCTCTCTCCAGCAGCTGGCCCGGATGGCCCGATTGGCGGCTCCATCGGCTGAAGTTGCATCGGAATTTCATCAGCGCGCCATCGCTCGTGCGCGGACGCCGCTCCTAACGTCGGCCATCCAACCCAACGCTCAAACCGCCGGGAGCTCTCATGCACGCGAAGGCCAGCGACAGCATCGCGACCGCGCAAGGACAGGCCGCGTCTCGCGGTAGCAGTGAAGAAATCGACACCCTGGGCATCCTGCAAGACATCAGGCACAGCCGCTGTTGCCTCACCGTGCTGCCTCCGTACGCTGACGTCACGGCCCTGGAACAGCGGCTGCGCGGCCATCTTCAGTCGCTGTCGCGCGTCATGGCGGCGCAGGCGGCAACGCTGGATCCGGCGAGCATGGGATACGCGACGCGCCGATCCGTCCTGTGCCGGGCGGAGCGGGCGCTCGCGCAGGGGCCCGGCGACGGGTTGCGGTCCGCCGCCGAGCACGCGCACGAGCTGGGCCAGGCGTGCCGGGCGATGCTCGATCGCTGCCGGGGAGCCCGGTGAGACGCGCTCAAGGGCTGCACAGCGTTCCTCCAGGGGCTGGTGATCGTCGCTGCCGTGGGGTTGGGTCCAGCCCATGAGCCAGTACTTTCAAGTAGGCGACCGTGTCCTGTGGAGCCCCGCGAATCGGGTGGCCGAGCTGTTCTACTCGCAGGCCGAGGCGCTTGTGCCGGCGGCTGGGGTGCCGCACGGCATCGGGCCGAAGCACAACGACGAGTACGACATCGACCCGGTCGCCTTCGCAGCGTTCGTTCAGAGGCTGGTCGAGCGGTACGAGCACCACGGCCACCTCGTCCTGCGCACGCTGATCCACGGCTTCGTCGCCACGGCGCTCGTGCTCGCCGAATGGGGACTGTCCGACACGCCTACTGATCACCTGGCGCTGATACCGCGGACGGAATGGCTCGCCATATGAGCACCTGACCGCTCATGGGGTGGTCATTCTTCGGTAATCTGCCGCTACTGCTGGGAGTCGCAGGTCAGGACACGGGGGCGGGCGGCACCACCTGGAGGGTGGGCCCGGGTTTGTGAATCGGTTCACACCTGGCCCTTGGCCGGGCCCACGTCTTCGTGCTGAGATTCGGAGCACGGCTTCCAGCTCGACGGCGCGCTTGGGGAGGGCACTGTGGCGGATACCGCCATGCGGGATTCTGGGTTGTCGGAGGAGCCACGGGGACCACAACAAGGGCCGTACGACGCGGATCCACCGGGGGACGATCCGCTCGACCGGGCCGTGTGGCGGCTGCGGTCGCGCGCCTGCTGGAACGACGCCGCGGCGCTCCTCGCGCCGCGCGCCGCCGGTGAGCCGGGCCCGGCGCTGCGGCGGACGGCGGTGCTGATCGAGCAGTGCGTGTTCACGGCGGAAGGCTGGGAGGCGGCCGAGGACGCGCTGCGGTCGGCGGAGGCGCTCGCCACGGACGACGAGGAGCGCGGGGCGGCGGCGTGCGAACGCGGTCACCTCGCCTACGCGTCCACTCTTCTGGGCGTACGCGACCGGGCCGACGAGGCGCGCTCCGCGCTCGGCCGGGCCGCGGCGCTCCTGGCCCCGGAGTCACCCACCCGCCCGCTGCTGCACTTCCGCCGCGGCCTGATCGCCCAGCACCTCTCGGACAGCCCCTCGGACGCCACGGCCGCCTTCCGGCGCGCCCACGACGGGGCGTCGGCGCACGGGCAGCGGCTGCTGCTCTCCTTCACGTGGCGGCACGTGGCGGCCATGGCCGAGCACGACGGCGATCTCGCCGGGGCCCGGCACGGCTTCGCGGAGTCGCTGCGCATAAGGGAGGAGCTGGGCTACCTCGTGGGCATCGCCCCGGCCCTGGCCTCACTGGCCGCGGTGCTCCCGGACGAGCGGGAGGCGGGCCGGCTGAGGGCGGAGGCCGGGCGGCTGGTCCGGCTCCTGGGCGGGGTGCCGGCCTGGCTGGCGCGCCGGCTTCCGCAGGCGGCTACTCCTGAGTGACCGGTCGACGCCGGGCGACCGTCCGACGCCGGGCGGCTCGGTCGGTGTCCGGGCCGCGGCGGTGACCGGG
>NZ_JAGGOL010000185.1 GCF_018614525.1 Streptomyces sp. ISL-11 | reverse complement strand
TAGAGTTTCGGTGGTCATAGCGTTAGGGAAACGCCCGGTTACATTTCGAACCCGGAAGCTAAGCCTTTCAGCGCCGATGGTACTGCATGGGGGACCGTGTGGGAGAGTAGGACGCCGCCGAACAAATTTTATAAAAAGCTCCGCTATCTGAACTTGCGTTCAGATAGCGGAGCTTTTTTGTTTTCACGATGACCCGTCCGCCATCACTCCCCGTTCACGTCACCCGGGAAACCTCCCCACCATGGGGACAATAGAGATGCTGACGGCAGCGGGTGTGGGCTCGGGCGACGAGGTCGTCGTGCCCTCGTACGCCACGACGGACGCCGCCGAGGCCGTCCGCAGGGCCGGCGCCGTACCCGTGTTCGCCGACATCGACCCGCGGAGCCTCTGCCTCGACCCGGACTCCGTCGCCGCCACCCTCACCCTGCGCACCGCGGCCGTCATGCCCATACACCTCTTCGGCCGCCGGGCCGACCTGGCCGGACTGCGCGCCGTCGCCGAGAAACGTGGCCTCCTGGTCGTCGAGTACGAACCGCCGGAGCCGGCCGACGAGGACGTCAGGAGGCGGCGCGCGAACGCCCAGTACCTGCACGCCCGGCTCAAAGGCGTCGAAACACCGGACACCGCACCGGACACCGAGCACAGCTACCGCTCGTACGTCGTCCGCGTGCCCGGCAACGGACGGCCCGACAGGGACGCCTTCGTGCGCGCCCTGCGCTCGCGCGGCGTACGGTGCCACGTGCCCGTACAGACGCCCGTCCACCGAACCCCCGCGTTCCGGCGCGAATTGTGGCTGGCGGAGACCGAGCGGGCCGCCGACCAATGCCTCGCCCTCCCCGTCGACGCCGGCACGACCCACCGGGAACTCCACCGCGTCGCCGCCGCCTGCAACGCGCTCGGCGGACTGCTGCCCGTAGCCGCCTGAACCGGCGGCCGGCCGACACAGCCCGGCGGTCAAAAGGGCGTGCGAACATCGGGTATGCTTTATCTCGTTGCCGGCCCCAATAGCTCAGTCGGCAGAGCGTCTCCATGGTAAGGAGAAGGTCTACGGTTCGATTCCGTATTGGGGCTCCACAAGAGAAAGGCCCCCGCCTGTTGGCGGGGGCCTTTCTCATTGTCCGGGCCCGCTCCGCACGGGCCCTGATATCGGGTCAGGGCTCCTGGAGCTCGGGGACGCGCATGGCGAGGATGGCCATGTCGTCGGAAGCCGGTTCGGCCGCGAAGCGCTCGACGGCGCGCAGAATACGCGCGGCCACCGCGCCGGCGGTCAGCCCCGTACACGTCGTCAGGACATCCGCCAGCCCGTCGTCGCCCAGCATCCGGCTGCCCTCCCGGCGCTCGGTCACGCCGTCCGTGACACACAGCAGGACGTCACCCGGATCCAGGGTGACCGTCTGCTCGTACAGCTCCAGATCCTCCATCACACCCAGCAGCGGCTGCGGGTCCGCCGCCGCGTCGACCCGGCCGTCCGGGCGCAGCCGCAACGGCAGCGGGTGGCCGGCGCAGACGACCTTCAGGAGCGCGCTGCCGTCCTCCTGAGGCCACAGCTCGCCGTAGAGGAGGGTCAGGAAGCGGCTGCGGGCGCCCTCGTCGAGGATGGCCGCGTTGAGCCGCTCCAAGACCGCCGGACCTCCATAGCCCTCCCGGGCCAGGAGGCGCAGGGCGTGCCGGGCCAGGCCCGTCACGGCGGCCGCCTCCGGGCCCGTACCGCACACGTCGCCGATGGCGAAGCCGTACGCGCCGTCGCGGATCGGGAAGAGGTCGTAGAAGTCGCCGCCGACCTCGTTGCCCTCGCCGGCCGCCCGGTAGATGACGTCCACCTCGACGCCGGGGACGCTCGGCAGCTCCGGAGGCAGCAGACTGCGCTGGAGGGACTGGCTGATGGCCGTGCGCTCGCTGTACAGACGGGAGTTGTCCAGGGCCAGCGCGGCCCGGCGGGAGAGGTCCTCGGCGAGCTCCAGGATCTCCTGGCGGAAGTGGTCGTCGGTGGGCTTGCCGAGCGTGAGCATGCCGATGACGCGGTTGCGGGCCACCAGGGGCAGGACGACGGTCTCGCCGCCGACCGCGGCCGCCGTGGCGAGCGAGGTGCCCGGGCCCGCGGACTGCCGGGCGATGTCGGCGAGACCAAGGCTGCGGAGCGAGCTGCGCAGCGCCGCGGCGTGCGCGGCCTCGGCCGGGGCGGTCCACACCCGGGCACCCGGCGTCGGGACCGGCTCCGGCGGTGCCAGCCTGCCCAGCAGGGTCTTCAGGCCGTCGATGCGGTCCTCGTCCTCGTGCAGGACATAGGACAGCTCCGGCTCCGACGTCGGATCGGCGACGGTGTAGACGGCGCACCACGTGGCGAGGGTCGGGACCGTCATCTGGGCCATCAGAGCCAGGGTCTGGTCCCGGTCAAGGGTGCCGGCGAGCAGGTCGGAAGCCTCGACGAGGAACGACAGCGAGCCGCGCCGCAGGCGTTCGAGCTCATTGAGCCGTGCGCGTTCGACGGCCAGGGCGATGCGGTCGGCGGCGAACTGGAGGCGGAGGGCCTCCTCGTTGCTGTAGCGGCCGGGAGCCTCGGCGGCGACACCGAGCGAGCCGGTCAGGCGCCCCTCGACCTTCAGGGGGACGGTGACGACCGAACGCATGCCGGTGTCCGTCAGCAGCGGGACGGCGCCCGGGATGACGGCGAGGTCCTCGTGGACCGCGGGCATCCGGGCCGAGCCGTACCGGTTCGTGCCGGCCTCCACGGGGACCCGGGCGAAGCGCTGACGGGCCGATGGCAGGCCCGTGGAGGCGCGGACCTCCAGCTCCGTCTCGTCGTCGGTGGCGAGCAGCAGATAGGCGGCGTCGCCGTCGAGCATGTCACGGGCGCGCTCGACCGTGCGCTGGAGGAGGCCGTCGAGGTCGTCGGGGGCCGGGGAGCCGATGAAGACCTCGAAGGGGTCGGTGCTGGTTCGGTCGGCGGTGGTGTCCGTGCCGGAGGAGCGCTGGAGGCTCTGCAGGACGGCGCGCTCGTCCTCCCGTACCAGCAGGCAGACCGTCGAGGGCGCGCCGGCGTTGTCGCGTACACGCAGGTGGGAGGCGTAGACGGGGATGATGCGGCCGTCGGCGCCCCTTATCCCGTACGAGCCCTCCCAGCGCGACAGGCGCAGGGCCTCCGCGATGCCGGTGGAGGTGCCGGGGGTGTGCGGCCAGGCGGCGAAGTCGGCGAGGGGCTTGCCGATCACCTGGTCCGCCGGGAAGCCGAACATCGCGTCGGCGTCGTCGTTCCAGGAGCTGATGCCGCCACCGCGGTCGATCTGGACCACGGCGACCCGTACCCGCGTCTCGGCGACCGGGAGGGCCTCGGCGGGCAGGGCGGGGCCGGCGGAGCGGGTGCCGACGGGCCGGTCGGGAAGGTCCAACTGGAACCAGACCTGCTTGTGGGTGGGGCTGTAATCGACGCCCCAGCGGGTGGCGAGGGCGGCGCAGAGCAGCAGCCCGCGGCCGCCCTCGCGGTCGACGCCGCCGAGCCGGCCCGGGGAGCCCTGCAGCGGCACCTCGCGGTCCGGATAGCGGTCGGCGACCTCGACGCGGATACCGGCGTCCGTCCGCACGCACAGGACATCGGCGGCGGTACCGGCGTGGACGACGGCGTTGGTGACCAGCTCGCTGGTGAGGACGACCGCGTCGTCGATGATGTCGGGACAGCCCCAGCCCTGGAGCGTGTCCCGGACGAAGGCCCGGGCGGAGGCTACCGAGCGTCCGACCGGCTCGAAGGTGGCGGCAGCCCGCGCGGTGATCACAGGTCTCCTCGTGTAGGTCTCGGCGATCTGCTCACCCATGTCGCAGCGCCCCTCCATTGCCCCGGCCGGATGCCAGGTTACTTACCCTCACCGCACGGGCGGAGGCCGGTGCGGGCTGATTCCACCTTGGGAGTGCCCGCGGACCGTGTGCGATGCTGCCGAACTGTTATGGCCTGGCTGGGCCAGGGTGAAACACTGGGAAAGATTGAGACAGCCCGACGAGGATGATCGACCCCTGCGGGAGGGACACGGTGGAGTCTGGCGCAGCGGCGCGGGGCGTGAGCACGCGCGCGAAGGGCGGACGGTCCCGGGCCAATGGGACGACGGAAGTGGACACGGCGGCCCTGAACCGGCTGCTGACGGCGCTCGCGGCGATGCGGGACGGGAACTTCCGCAAGCGGCTGACGGTCTCGGGCGACGGCGTAATGGCCGAGGTCGCGGCGGTCTTCAACGAGGTCGCCGACCGGAACATGCAGCTGACCGGGGAGCTGGCGCGGGTGCGCCGGGTCGTCGGCCGTGAGGGAAAACTCACGGAAAGACTGGAGGTCGGAGCCTGCGAGGGCGCCTGGGCCGCGGCGATCGACGCGTCGAACGCGCTGGTCGACGACCTGGTGCGGCCGGTGTCCGAGGTCGGCCGGGTGCTGTCCGCGGTGGCCGAGGGCGACCTGGAACAGCGGATGGACCTGCGCTCACAGGGGGCGGACGGCGAGGCGCACCCGCTGCGCGGCGAGTTCCTCAAGGTGGGGCGCACGGTCAACGGGCTCGT
Source organism: Streptomyces sp. ISL-11 (assembly GCF_018614525.1). GTDB lineage: Bacteria > Actinomycetota > Actinomycetes > Streptomycetales > Streptomycetaceae > Streptomyces. Next base: position 15,800 of record NZ_JAGGOL010000185.1, on the reverse strand, counting down.
GGACCAGCTGTCGGCGTTCACCGACGAGGTCACGCGCGTGGCGAGCGAGGTCGGCACCGAGGGCAAGCTCGGCGGACAGGCCCGGGTGCGCGGTATGTCGGGTTCGTGGAAGGACCTCACGGATTCCGTCAACACGATGGCATCGCGGCTCACCGCTCAGGTGCGTGACATCGCTCTCGTGACGACGGCGGTCGCCAAGGGTGATCTCTCCCGCAAGGTCACCGTGCACGTGGCCGGGGAGATGCTGGAGCTGAAGAACACCGTGAACACCATGGTGGACCAGCTCTCCTCCTTCGCCTCCGAGGTGACCCGCGTCGCGCGGGAGGTCGGTACGGAGGGCGAGCTGGGCGGCCAGGCGCAGGTGCCCGGTGTCGCGGGGGTCTGGAAGGACCTGACCGACTCGGTGAACCTGATGGCCGGCAACCTCACGGCCCAGGTGCGGGGCATCGCCCAGGTCACCACGGCGGTGGCCAACGGTGACCTGTCGCAGAAGGTGACGGTCAGCGCGCGCGGCGAGGTCGCGCAGCTGGCTGAGACGATCAACCAGATGACCGAAACCCTGCTGACCTTCGCCGACGAGGTGACGAGGGTGGCCAGCGAGGTCGGCGCCGAGGGACGGCTGGGCGGCCAGGCGCAGGTGCCGGGCGCGGCGGGCACGTGGAAGGACCTCACCGACTCGGTCAACACCGCGTTCCGCAACGTCACCACCCAGGTGCGGGACATCGCGAAGGTGACGACGGCCGTCGCCAACGGCGAACTGGGCCAGAAGGTCACCGTCGACGTCTCCGGCGAGATGCTGGAGCTGAAGAACACCGTCAACACGATGGTGGACCAGCTCTCCGCGTTCGGCGCCGAAGTCACGCGGGTGGCGCGCGAGATCGGTGTCGAGGGTGAGCTGGGCGGCCAGGCGGCGGTACCGGGCGCGGCGGGCACGTGGAAGGACCTCACCGACTCGGTGAACACCGCCTTCCGCAACCTCACCGGGCAGGTGCGCAACATCGCGCAGGTGACCACGGCGGTCGCCAACGGCGACCTCTCGCAGAAGGTCACCGTCGAGGTCTCCGGCGAGATGCTCCAGCTGAAGAACACCGTGAACACCATGGTCGATCAGCTGTCCTCGTTCGCCGACCAGGTCACGCGGATGGCGCGGGACGTGGGCACCGAGGGCCGGCTGGGCGGACAGGCCCGGGTGGACGGCGTCAGCGGCACCTGGAAGGAGCTGACCGACTCGGTCAACTTCATGGCCGGGAACCTGACGTCGCAGGTCCGCCAGATCGCCCAGGTGACGACGGCGGTGGCGCGCGGTGACCTGTCGCAGAAGATCGACGTGGACGCCCGCGGGGAGATCCTGGAGCTGAAGAACACCATCAACACGATGGTCGACCAGCTCTCCGCCTTCGCCGACCAGGTCACCAGGGTCGCCCGTGAGGTGGGTACGGACGGACGGCTCGGGGGCCAGGCGCAGGTGCCGGGTGTGGCCGGCGTGTGGCGTGACCTGACCGACTCCGTCAACGGCATGGCGGGGAACCTGACCGCCCAGGTGCGCAACATCGCCCAGGTGGCCACGGCCGTGGCCCGGGGTGACCTGTCGCAGAAGATCGGCGTGGACGCCCGGGGCGAGATCCTGGAGCTGAAGAACACCCTCAACACGATGGTGGACCAGCTGTCCTCGTTCGCCGACCAGGTCACGCGCGTGGCCCGCGAGGTGGGCACCGAGGGCATCCTGGGCGGCCAGGCGGAGGTCCAGGGCGTCTCCGGCACCTGGAAGGACCTCACCCAGTCCGTCAACTTCATGGCCAACAACCTCACCTCGCAGGTGCGCAACATCGCCGAGGTGACGACGGCGGTGGCCAAGGGCGATCTGTCGAAGAAGATCACGGTCGACGCGAAGGGCGAGATCCTCGAGCTCGTCACGACCGTGAACACCATGGTGGACCAGCTGTCCGACTTCGCCGAGCAGGTGAACCGGGTCGCCCGCGACGTGGGTACCGAAGGCCAGCTGGGCGGTCAGGCGCGGGTGCGGGACGTCACCGGCATCTGGAAGGACCTCAGCGACAACGTCAACTTGATGGCGAACAACCTGACCAGCCAGGTGCGCAACATCTCGCAGGTCGCGAGCGCGGTCGCCAACGGTGACCTCACCAAGAAGGTGACCGTCGAGGCGCGCGGCGAGGTCGCGCAGCTGGCCGACACCGTCAACACGATGGTGACGACGCTGTCGTCCTTCGCGGACGAGGTCACGCGCGTGGCGCGCGAGGTGGGCACCGACGGCATCCTCGGCGGCCAGGCGCGCGTCCTGGGCGTCAGCGGCACGTGGAAGGACCTCACCGAGTCCGTGAACTCGATGGCGTCCAACCTCACCGGTCAGGTCCGCAACATCGCGATGGTGACCACCGCCATCGCCCAGGGCGATCTGACCAAGAAGATCGACATCGACGCGCGGGGCGAGATCCTCCAGCTCAAGACGACCATCAACACCATGGTCGACCAGCTGTCGTCCTTCGCCGACCAGGTGACCCGGGTGGCGCGCGAGGTGGGCACCGAGGGTCAGCTGGGCGGCCAGGCCCGGGTGCGCGACGTCGACGGCACCTGGCGCGACCTCACCGAATCGGTGAACGAGATGGCGGGCAACCTGACCCGTCAGGTGCGGGCCATCGCCGAGGTCGCCACCGCGGTGACCCGCGGCGACCTCAACCTCAAGATCGACGTGGACGCGGCCGGCGAGATCCTGGAGCTCCAGGACAACATCAACACGATGATCGCCAACCTCCGGGAGACCACGCTCGCCAACAAGGAGCAGGACTGGCTCAAGGGCAACCTCGCCCGGATCTCCGGCCTGATGCAGGGCCGCCGCGATCTGGACGACGTCGCCGGGATGATCATGAGCGAGCTGACGCCGGTGGTCTCGGCGCAGCACGGCGCGTTCTTCCTGGCGATGCCGACGGGCAGCCAGGCCGTGGAGGACGAGGACGAGGCGTACGAGCTGCGGATGCTCGGCTCGTACGGCTACTCCATGGGTTCGATGCCCACCTCCTTCCGGCCGGGCGAGACGCTCATCGGCACCGCCGCCCAGGAGAAGCGGACGATCCTGGTGGAGAACGTGCCGCCGGGCTATCTGAAGATCGCCTCCGGGCTGGGGGAGGCGCCGCCGGCCCATGTGATCGTGCTGCCGGTGCTGTTCGAGGGACAGGTCCTCGGGGTCATCGAACTGGCGTCGTTCCAGCCGTTCGCGCAGATCCAGAAGGACTTCCTCAACCAGATCGCCGAGATGATCGGCACGAGCGTCAACACCATCAGCGTCAACACCAAGACGGAGGTGCTGCTCAAGCAGTCGCAGGAGCTGACGGAGCAACTGCGCGAACGGTCGGCGGAGTTGGAGAACCGGCAGAAGGCGCTGGAGATCTCCAACGCCGAGCTGGAGGAGAAGTCCGAGCGGCTGGCCCGCCAGAACCGGGACATCGAGGTGAAGAACACCGAGATCGAGGAGGCCCGGCAGGTGCTGGAGGAGCGCGCCGAGCAGCTCGCGGTCTCCATGCGCTACAAGTCCGAGTTCCTCGCCAACATGTCGCACGAGCTGCGCACGCCGCTCAACTCGCTGCTGATCCTGGCGAAGCTGCTCGCCGACAACGCCGACGGCAACCTCTCGCCGAAGCAGGTGGAGTTCGCCGAGACGATCCACGGCGCGGGTTCGGACCTGCTCCAGCTGATCAACGACATCCTGGACCTGTCGAAGGTCGAGGCGGGCAAGATGGACGTCAGCCCGACGCGGATCGCGCTGGTCCAGCTGGTCGACTATGTGGAGGCCACCTTCCGGCCGCTGACGGCGGAGAAGGGGCTCGACTTCTCCGTACGGGTCTCGCCGGAGCTGCCGGCCACGCTGCACACCGATGAGCAGCGGCTGCTCCAGGTGCTGCGCAACCTGCTGTCGAACGCGGTGAAGTTCACCGACACGGGCGCCGTCGAGCTGGTCATCCGGCCGGCCGGCGGGGACGTGCCGGACACCATCCGCGAGCAGCTCCTGGAGGCCGGTTCGCTGCACGATGCGGACGGCGACGTGATCGCCTTCTCGGTCACGGACACCGGCATCGGCATCGCGGCGAGCAAGATGCGGGTGATCTTCGAGGCGTTCAAGCAGGCGGACGGTACGACCAGCCGCAAGTACGGCGGCACGGGCCTCGGGCTGTCGATCAGCCGGGAGATCGCGCGGCTGCTCGGCGGTGAGATCCACGCGGCGAGCGAGCCGGGCCGGGGTTCCACCTTCACCCTCTATCTGCCGCTGAACGCCGGTGAACTGCCGCCCCAGGGCTACCCGCAGCTCGCGCCGGGCGGTCACGGGCCGGCGCCCTCGGAGCTGCCGCGCGGGCTCGGGGACGGGACCGACCGCACCGATCATGGCGGGGGTCACTTCGCCGGGCACGGGATGGGCGAGCACCACGGGCGGGGCGCCGCCGGGCTGTTCCTGCGGCGCCAGCGGGCCGCGCAGGCCGCGGCGCAGTGGCCGTCCCAGGCCGCACCAGGGCCCCAGGCGCTGCCCTCGCCGTCGGCCGTGCCGCCGGAGAACCTGTGGCCGGACGAGAGCGCCGGTGACGCTGAGCGACCGTCGGCCCACGGGTTCGGCAACGGCTTCAGCGGGGCCTTCAACGGCGAGAAGGTGCTGATCGTCGACGACGACATCCGCAATGTCTTCGCGCTCACGAGCGTTCTGGAGCAGCACGGTCTGTCGGTGCTCTACGCGGAGAACGGCCGGGAGGGCATCGAGGTCCTGGAGCAGCACGACGACGTCGTGGTGGTCCTCATGGACATCATGATGCCGGAGATGGACGGCTACGCCACGACGGCCGCGATCCGCAGGATGCCGCAGTTCGCGGGCCTGCCCATCATCGCCCTCACCGCGAAGGCGATGAAGGGCGACCGGGAGAAGAGCATCGACGCCGGGGCGTCGGACTATGTCACCAAACCAGTCGATACGGATCATCTGCTGACGGTGATGGAGCAGTGGATGCGCGCCGAGTGACGGACAGCCGGATGGTTTCTGACCATCCGTTGACTGACTGTGGCCGATGACGTGTGGGAGACCGGGATTCGGGGAACCTTCTGGTCTCCCACTACGTTTCTGCTACGTGCACAGTGACATCGCGGTGACAGGGTGTGGCGACCGGCAGGGTGCGGCTACCATGACCGGCACAAGGACGGGCGGCGCAAGGGAGTCGTCCCCTGGGGCGGCGCCCGGTGCCTCCCCCGGCTCCTGGAGCCGGGGAGACCCCAAGCCGGGACGAGGAGGACGGGGCATGGTTCAGAAGGCCAAGATCCTCCTGGTCGATGACCGGCCGGAAAATCTGCTGGCGCTGGAGGCGATCCTCTCGGCGCTCGATCAGACACTGGTGCGGGCATCGTCAGGGGAGGAAGCGCTCAAGGCGCTGCTGACGGACGATTTCGCGGTGATCCTGCTGGACGTCCAGATGCCCGGCATGGACGGATTCGAGACCGCCGCGCACATCAAGCGGCGGGAGCGGACGCGGGACATCCCGATCATCTTCCTCACCGCCATCAACCACGGCCCGCACCACACCTTCCGCGGCTATGCCGCGGGCGCGGTGGACTACATCTCCAAGCCCTTCGACCCGTGGGTGCTGCGCGCCAAGGTCTCCGTGTTCGTCGAGCTGTACATGAAGAACTGCCAGCTGCGGGAGCAGGCCGCCCTGTTGAGGCTGCAGCTGGAGAACGGGCAGGGGCGCGGCGGCACGGCCACCGCCCAGGAGCCCGCCGGGCTGCTCGCCGAGCTCTCCGCCCGCCTCGCCGCCGTGGAGGAGCAGGCCGAGGCCCTCACCAAGCAACTGGACGAGTCCGCGGACGCGGCCGCCGTCGCCACCGCCGCCCACCTGGAGCGCAAGCTCACCGGACTGCGGCGGGCGCTGGACGCCCTGGAGCCCGGGACGGGCGGCGCCGGTCCGCTTCCCTCGCCCAGCTGACTCCCTGACGGCGCGTCACCCTTGGCGCGACCGGACCACGACACGAATGGGTGAACGCCGGGGCCCAGGTGTCCCTCGCGTCCGACGGCGGTAATCTCGGCTCCATGGCCTCACGTACGTCCGGCAAGGGTGCCCAGAGCACGGCGGGCACCTCCAAGCAGCACGCCGGGCGCCCGGGGAGCGCCGCCAAGAAGGCGCCCGCGAAGAAGGCGTCGGCGAAGTCCCCGGGCCGCGCGCCCGCCCGCAAGGCCCCCGCCCGGAAGCCGGCGGCCAAGGCGGCACCCCGGCGGGCGGCGGCCCCCGCACCCGGTGGCGTCCGCCGCGTCGCCCGCGGCCTGGCCCACGGTGTCGGCGCCCTGTTCCGCGGGGTCGGACGCGGCGCGAAGAACCTCGACCCGGCGCACCGCAAGGACGGCCTCGCGCTGCTCCTGCTGGGCCTCGCCCTCATCGTCGCCGCCGGCACCTGGTCCAGCCTGGAGGGCCCGGTCGGCGAGCTGGTGACGATGCTCGTGACCGGTGCCTTCGGCCGCCTCGACCTGGTCGTGCCGATACTGCTCGGCACCATCGCGATCCGCCTCTTCCGCCACCCCGAGCGCCCGGAGGCCAACGGACGGATCGTCATCGGCCTCTCGGCGCTGGTCATCGGGATCCTCGGGCAGGTCCACGTGGCCTGCGGCTCGCCCGCCCGGGACGGGGGCTCGCAGGCCCTGCAGGACGCCGGCGGCCTGATCGGCTGGGCCGCCGCCAAGCCCCTCATCGTCACGGTCGGCGAGGTCCTGGCGGTGCCGCTGCTGGTGCTGCTGACGATCTTCGGACTGCTGGTGGTCACGGCGACCCCCGTCAACGCGATCCCGCGGCGGCTGAGGGAGCTCGGCATCCGGCTCGGGGTCATCGAGCCGCATCCCGGCGAGTACGAGCCGGAGGCCGCGGGGGACTACGCGGAGTACGGCGAGGAGTGGCGCGAGGCGCCCGCCAGGCGCCCCCGGCGCGCATCGGTGCACCCGGCCCCCGGCGAGGGCGCCGGCCCGGACGCCGAGGACGAGGCGCCCGCCAGGCGCCGCAAGCCGCGCCGCGCGGCCGGACAGCCCGTACAGCCGCCCGCCGACCGGGAACCGGACGCGGTGGACCTGGCGGCCGCGGCGGCCGCGTCCCTCGACGGCGCCCTGCTGCACGGCGTGCCTCCCACCCCGCTCGTCGCCGGGCTCAGCAGTGGCATCTCACCGGAGGGCGAACAGCCGGGCGCCGTGCCGGCCGCGCGCGGCACGCAGCGGCAGCGAGCGGCGGGCGGGGCGGGGGTGCCCGACCTCACCAAGGGCGTCCCGGATCTCACCAGGCCCGCCCCCGAGGCGTCGCCGGGGCTGCCCGCGCGGGCCGAGCAGCTCCAGCTCTCGGGCGACATCACCTACGCGCTGCCGTCGCTGGACCTCCTGGAGCGCGGCGGGCCGGGAAAGGCCCGCAGCGCCGCCAACGACGCGATAGTGGCCGCCCTGACCAATGTCTTCGCGGAGTTCAAGGTCGACGCCGCCGTCACCGGCTTCACCCGCGGCCCGACGGTCACCCGGTACGAGGTGGAGCTCGGCCCGGCCGTCAAGGTCGAGCGGATCACCGCCCTCGCCAAGAACATCGCCTACGCCGTCGCCAGCCCGGACGTACGGATCATCAGCCCGATCCCCGGCAAGTCCGCCGTCGGCATCGAGATCCCCAACACCGACCGCGAGATGGTCAACCTCGGCGACGTGCTGCGGCTGGCGGACGCGGCCGGCGACGAGCACCCGATGCTCGTGGCGCTCGGCAAGGACGTCGAGGGCGGCTATGTGATGTCCAACCTGACGAAGATGCCGCACATCCTCGTCGCCGGCGCCACCGGCTCCGGAAAGTCCTCCTGCATCAACTGCCTCATCACCTCGGTGATGCTCCGGGCCACGCCCGACGACGTGCGGATGGTGCTGGTCGACCCCAAGCGCGTCGAGCTGACCGCCTACGAGGGCATCCCGCACCTGATCACGCCGATCATCACCAACCCCAAGCGCGCCGCCGAGGCCCTGCAGTGGGTCGTGCGCGAGATGGACCTGCGCTACGACGACCTGGCCGCGTACGGCTTCCGGCACATCGACGACTTCAACGCCGCCGTGCGCGGGGGCAAGGTCGAGCCGCCGCGGGGCAGCGAGCGCGAGCTCACCCCCTACCCGTACCTGCTGGTCATCGTGGACGAGCTGGCCGACCTGATGATGGTCGCGCCGCGCGACGTCGAGGACTCCATCGTCCGCATCACCCAGCTGGCGCGCGCCGCCGGCATCCACCTGGTGCTCGCCACCCAGCGGCCGTCCGTCGACGTGGTCACCGGTCTGATCAAGGCGAACGTGCCCTCGCGGCTCGCGTTCGCGACGTCCTCGCTCGCCGACAGCCGGGTCATCCTCGACCAGCCGGGGGCGGAGAAGCTGATCGGCAAGGGCGACAGCCTCTACCTGCCGATGGGCGCGAGCAAGCCGGTCCGCATGCAGGGCGCCTTCGTGACGGAGGCCGAGGTCGCGGCCGTGGTACAGCACTGCAAGGACCAGATGGCGCCGGTCTTCCGTGACGACGTCACCGTGGGCACCGCCAAGAAGAAGGAGATCGACGAGGACATCGGCGACGACCTCGATCTCCTGTGCCAGGCGGCCGAGCTGGTCGTCTCCACCCAGTTCGGCTCGACCTCGATGCTGCAGCGGAAATTGCGTGTGGGATTCGCGAAGGCGGGCAGACTCATGGACCTGATGGAGTCGCGGAACATCGTGGGTCCGAGCGAGGGTTCCAAGGCGCGAGACGTGCTGGTCAAGCCCGATGAGCTGGATGCGGTGCTCGCGGTGATCCGCGGGGACGCACAGCCGTAGCCTTACCCGGGGTCCGCCCCGAGACACCCCCGTACGAGGTGCGTGGCCGACCGTTTCTCCCGGCAGTGTGCCCAGTTGAGGAAAGGGGGGCGGGCCGATGTCCCACCGTCGGCGCCGTAGAACCATCTGATGGCCTACAAAGTCCGGCTTTCCGCTTGCCCGACGCTTTCGTATCCCCCCTAGACTGAACCTCCAGCAGGTGGCTGCACGCTCGAAAGGCGCCCACGTGTCCATCGGCAACTCTCCCGCGGACGACGTTCCCGCGGATGACCGGCCGTCCGTCGGCCGGGCCCTCCAGCAGGCCCGTATCAGCGCCGGACTGACTGTTGACGAGATCAGTTCGACCACCCGAGTACGCATTCCGATCGTCCATGCGATCGAACAGGACGACTTCTCGCGTTGCGGCGGCCATGTGTACGCCCGGGGGCACATCCGCGTGCTGGCGCAGACCGTCGGCCTGGACGCCACCGAGCTGCTCGCCCAGTACGCCGCGGAGCACGGCGGGCGCCCCTCGCCGACCCCGGCGGCGCCGCTGTTCGAGGCCGAGCGGATCCGCCCCGAGCCCCGGCGGCCCAACTGGACGGCCGCGATGGTCGCGGCGATCGTGGCGGTCGTGGGCTTCGTCGGCTTCACCCTCTTCAACGGCGGGACCAAGAGCTCCGGAGGCTCCGTCGCGGCGGAGTCGCCATCCGCCAAGCCGCCCGCCTCCCCGAAGAAGGTCCCCGGCAAGCCCGCCGACCCCAAGCCGGAGCAGTCCGCGAGCGCCATCGCCGGCGTGCCCGCCAACAAGGTCACGGTCAAGCTCACCGCCGAGGACGGCCAGACCTGGATGTCCGCCAAGGATCACAACGGCAAGCTGCTGGAGGAGGGCGTGCTCAAGCAGGGCGACTCCAAGACCTTCACCGACAGCAAGCGGATCGATCTCGTCCTGGGCAACGCCGGGGTCGTACAGCTGTTCGTGAACGGCAAGGAGGTCAAGAACCTCGGCGACGACGGGCAGGTCCAGCGCCTGAGCTACACCAAGGGAGACCCTGTGGCGGGTTGACCGGCGGGTGCGGGCGGGTGTGCGAAAACACCGCCCGGCACGCCGCCAGGTGACCGTTTTGTCCCGGCCTCCCGGTGCTGGTGTGCACTCGGCAACGGATGAGGGCTCGGGACAAAGTAGGCTGAGCCCTATGCCCGAACGCCGTACCGTCGCTCTTGTCACACTTGGCTGCGCCCGTAACGAGGTGGACTCGGAGGAGCTGGCAGGCCGCTTGGCGGCGGACGGCTGGGACCTCGTCGAGAACGCCGCCGATGCCGATGTGGCCGTCGTCAACACCTGTGGTTTCGTCGAGGCCGCCAAGAAGGACTCCGTCGACGCCCTCCTCGAGGCCAATGACCTCAAGGACCAGGCCCGTACCCAGGCCGTCGTGGCCGTCGGCTGCATGGCCGAGCGGTACGGCAAGGAGCTCGCCGAAGCGCTGCCCGAGGCCGACGGCGTGCTCGGCTTCGACGACTACGCCGACATCTCCGACCGCCTCCAGACCATCCTCTCGGGCGGCGTCCACGCCTCCCACACCCCGCGCGACCGGCGCAAGCTGCTGCCGATCAGCCCGGCCGCGCGGCAGAGCGCCGACGTGGCCCTGCCCGGCCACGCGCAGGACACCCCGCCGGCGGACCTCCCCGAGGGCCTCGCACCGGCCTCCGGGCCGCGCGCGCCCCTGCGCCGGCGCCTGGGCACCAGCCCCGTCGCCTCGGTGAAGCTCGCCTCCGGCTGCGACCGGCGCTGCTCCTTCTGCGCCATCCCCTCCTTCCGCGGCTCCTTCATCTCCCGCCGCCCCTCCGACGTGCTGGGCGAGACGCGCTGGCTCGCGGAGCAGGGCGTGAAGGAGATCATGCTCGTCTCCGAGAACAACACCTCGTACGGCAAGGACCTCGGCGACATCCGCCTGCTGGAGACGCTGCTGCCGGACCTCGCGGCCGTGGACGGCCTGGAGCGTGTCCGGGTCAGCTACCTCCAGCCCGCGGAGATGCGGCCGGGGCTGATCGACGTGCTGACGTCGACGGAGAAGATCGCACCCTACTTCGACCTGTCCTTCCAGCACTCCGCGCCCGCCGTGCTGCGCGCGATGCGCCGCTTCGGCGACACCGACCGCTTCCTGGAGCTGCTCGACCAGATCCGGGCCAAGGCCCCGCAGGCCGGCGCCCGCTCCAACTTCATCGTCGGCTTCCCCGGTGAGACCGAGGACGACGTCGCCGAGCTGGAGCGCTTCCTGGTCGGCGCGCGGCTGGACGCGATCGGCGTCTTCGGCTACTCCGACGAGGACGGCACCGAGGCGGCCACGTACGAGGACAAGCTCGACCCCGACGTCGTCGCCGAGCGGCTGGAGCGCGTCTCGCGGCTGGCCGAGGAGCTGACCGCCCAGCGTGCGGAGGAGCGCCTCGGAGAGACCATTGAGGTACTGGTCGACCGCGTGGACGAGGAGGACGGCGTGATCGGCCGGGCCGCTCACCAGGCGCCGGAGACCGACGGCCAGGTGATCCTCACCACGGACGAGGAGTTCGCACCCGGCCGCATGGTCGTGGCCAAGGTGGTGGCGACCGAGGGAGTGGACCTCATCGCCGAGCCGCTGGGCGACGGAGGATGTACCGAGGAGGCGGGCAGATGACCGGAGTCCCGGCCTCCGCCGCAGGGGGTCACGCCCCGGCGGCGGCCGTGCGGCCACCGGCCGGGTTGTGGAACATCGCCAATATCCTCACCATGGTGCGGCTGCTCCTCGTGCCCGGGTTCGTCCTGTTGATGCTTCATAACGGCGGGTACGATCCGGCCTGGCGCTCCTTCGCCTGGGCCGCGTTCGCCGTCGCCATGATCACCGACCTCTTCGACGGCCATCTGGCCCGGATGTACAACCTGGTCACCGACTTCGGCAAGATCGCCGACCCGATCGCCGACAAGGCGATCATGGGCGCCGCGCTGATCTGTCTGTCCGCCCTGGACGAGCTGCCGTGGTGGGTGACCGGCGTGATCCTCTTCCGCGAGGTCGGCATCACGCTGATGCGGTTCTGGGTGATCAGGCACGGGGTCATCCCGGCCAGCCGTGGCGGCAAGATGAAGACCCTGGCCCAGGGCATCGGCGTGGGGATGTACATCCTGGCGCTCACCGGAGCCTTGGCCACCACACGCTTCTGGGTGATGGCCGTGGCCGTCGCGTTGACCGTGCTCACCGGGCTCGACTACGTGCGGCAGGCCGTGGTGCTGCGCCGGGCCGGGCTGGCCGCGCGGCGCGAGGGCGCGGGTCGGGAACCCGTGCGATGAGCGCGGCGAAGGGCGCGGGCAGCCCGGCCGGGACGGCCGCGGCGGTCCTCGCGGCCCTGGTGGAGCGCGGGGCGACCGTGGCCGCCGCCGAGTCGCTGACCGGCGGCTTGGTCGCGGCCGAGCTGACCGCGGCACCGGGAGCCTCCCGCTCGGTGCGGGGTTCGGTCACCGCGTACGCCACCGAGGTCAAGTGCGACGTCCTGGGCGTGGACGCCGGGCTGCTCGCGGAGCGCGGGGCGGTCGACCCGGACGTCGCCGGGCAGATGGCGCGGGGCGTACGGAAGGTGCTGGGCGCCGACTGGGGGATCGCCACGACGGGCGTCGCCGGGCCGGACGAGCAGGACGGCAAGCCCGTTGGCACGGTCTTCGTCGCGGTGGCGGGTCCGGGTGGCGCCGCGGCGGTCGACGAGCTGTCCTTGAACGGTGGCAGGACGAAGATCCGGGCGGAAAGCGTACAAGCCGTGCTGGAACTACTCCTGAGCGAACTGACAGAGAACGCGGGCGCAAAGGATACGGAACACAACGGGGGGAATTGATGTTTGCAGCCCTGAGTGAACACGACATAGCTCCCCGCACGCCTGGAGTCCGAGGCGGTACGGTGGGGCGTGAAGGATCCGGATTCGCGGTCCAAGGAGGGAGCCACCGATGATTTTGCTCCGTCGCCTGCTGGGTGACGTGCTGCGTCGGCAGCGCCAGCGCCAGGGCCGCACTCTGCGCGAGGTCTCCTCTTCCGCCCGGGTCTCGCTCGGTTACCTCTCCGAGGTCGAGCGGGGGCAGAAAGAGGCGTCCTCCGAGCTTCTCTCCGCAATCTGCGACGCTCTGGACGTACGGATGTCCGAGGTCATGCGCGAGGTGAGTGATGAATTGTCGCTCGCCGAGCTGGCGCAGTCGGCGGCGGCGAGCGAGCCGGTACCCGCGCCGATGCGGCCCATGTTCAATTCGGTGTCCGTGACATCCGTGACGGGCGTGCCGGGGGAGCGAGTCACCATCAAGGCTCCCGCGGAGGCAGTGGACGTCGTCGCGGCCTGACGCGGTCCGGACCGGCGTCGTTCGGCCCGATCGCTCGGCACAGTCCCGAAAACAGTCGTTTCCCCACCCGGATCCCGGTCAGAAGACTGACCGGGATCCTGGCGTTTCCGGCCCCATCGGCACCTTTGTGCCATGGTGGAGAAACAGGGATCAAACCGAACGGACTGGACAGTCGAACAGGAGATGCGGATGTCTGTCGTGAAGAGCCCGCTGTCCGAGCAGGACCGGAAGACCGTCGGCGACGCCCTGCAGGGCGCCCTCGTCGACCTGGTCGACCTCTCGCTCGTGGCCAAGCAGGTCCACTGGACCGTGGTGGGGCCACGCTTCCGCTCGGTGCACCTCCAGCTCGACGACGTCGTCGCCAGTGCCCGCACCCACGCCGACACGGTCGCCGAGCGCGCCTCGGCGCTCGGGGTGGCACCCGACGGGCGGGCCGAGACCGTCGCCAAGACCAGCGGAATCGACACGGTCGGGGACGGCTGGAACAAGGACACCGGAGCCGTGCAGACCATGGTCAACGCGCTCGGCTCCGTGATCACCCGGATGCGCGAGCGCATCCGTTCCACCGAGCAGCCCGACCCGGTCACCCAGGACATCCTGATCGGCCTGACGGGCGACCTGGAGAAGCACCACTGGATGTTCCAGGCGGAGAACGCCTGAGCCGCCCGCCGTCGCGGCAGGCGATCCCCCGGACCCGATGGGTCCGGGGGATCCGTCATGAGGTGCTCCGGTGGCGGTGACGCCCCCGGCGCGCTCTCCTGGGTGCATGGACGAGCACCCCGTGATCCGCCTCACCAACGAGCTGATGGCGGTCTCGGACCTCGACCAGGCGACGGCCGGCGCCTTCGTGCGCAGGGTGTTCCAGGAGGGCACCCACGAGGGCGAGCAGCGGCTGATCGTCGAACTGCACCGGCGCGACCGCACCATCGCGGAGCTGGAGCGGGAACTGGCCCGGCTGCGGGACGGATCGCCCGGCTGAGGAGCGCGCGCCACCGGGGCGCGTACGGGCGTCATGGGCGCCCCCGACGGCCACCGGTGCGTTCTCCCGCGGTGCGGGGCAGCCGATCTACCGTCGGCCGAAGGAGGCAGCCATGGTCCGGCGTGACGTGCGGTGCCGCCGCCGGCCGGCCGGGCGGGCCCGTTCCGGCCGCTGGGTGGCGGCGCTCCTGCTCGGCGGCGCCTGGTGGTGGGCCGTGCTGCGGGCGCTGGCACAGCCGGAGCGGACCGGGCCCGTGGAGGCGCTGGTCGTCGCGGGAGGCTGGGGCCTGAGCCTGCTGCCCGTGCACTGCGTGCCCTGGCGGCGTACGGCCGGCCGGGGGGTCGCCCGGTTCGTCGGGGCGGTCGTACGCCGGCGTCGGCGCGTGTGACGCTTCACCCGGCCGGGCCAGTGGGCCCCGGCTGGCAGCGCGGGCACCAGTAGGTGGGGCGCTCCTGTCCGGTCCTGCCCTGGTCCGCGACGCGCACGGTGGTGCCGCAGCGACGGCAGGGACGGCTCGCGCGCCCGTACACCCACAGGTGGTGATCGGCGCGGGTGTCGGCCGTGGTGATGCGGGCGGGCCTGGCCTTGTTGACCTCCAGGAGCTTCTTGGCGAGGGCCGGCAGCCGCTCGGGCGCGGGCAGCTCCGAGACGGGGAGCCAGGGGGAGACGCGCAGCATGAAGCACAGTTCGGACTTGTAGACATTGCCGACGCCGGCGAGGTTGCGCTGGTCGAGCAGGGCCTCGCCGACGGGGCGCGCGGGGTCGGCCAGCAGCCGGCGCAGCGCCTCGTCGGGGTCCCAGTCGGGCCCGAGGAGGTCGGGGCCCAGGTGGCCGACGACGGTGCTCTCGTCGGCGGTGCGCAGCAGGTCCAGGACGGGCAGGCGGTAGCCGACGGCCGCGTAGGAGGCGTTGGCGAGCACGGCGCGGATCTGGTGCTGGGGGCCGCCGCGCCACGGCTCACCGGGGGCGTAGACGCGCCAGGAGCCGTCCATCTGGAGGTGCGAGTGGAGGCTGAGGCCGCCCTCGATACGGGTGAGCAGGTGCTTGCCGCGCGGGACGACCTCGGTGACGTGCCGGCCGGTGAGGTCGACGGTGGCGAGCTTGGGCACGCGCAGGTCGCTGAGGGTCAGCGGCTCTCCCGCCAGGGCTCGGTGGAGGCGGTGGGCGGTCCGCCAGACGGTGTCTCCTTCGGGCATGCCGACCATGATGCCGCCGGTACGGGCCCGAGCGCCCGGCGGCGCCCGGTCAGGGGGCGCGCAGCCGCAGGCCGCGGGGTGTGGCGTGGAAGCCCGCCGTCTCCAGGAGGGCGCCCAGCGGGGAGGAGAGCGCGGGCGAGCCGTTGATCCGCTCGACGGTGACCGTGCCCAGGGCGCCCGCGCGGGCCGCCTCCGCCAGGGCCGCCGCCGCCTCACGGAGCCCGGCGTCGGTAGCGGTGGGGGCCTCCGCCCCTTCCTCCTGCGGCCAGGCGAGGAGGGTCTTCCCGCCGCGCTCCATGTACAGCGCCAGGGAACCGTCGACGAGCACCACGAGGGAGCCGGCCTTGCGCCCGGGCTTGTGGGACGCGCCGGCCGGCGGCTCCGGCCAGGGAAGGGCGGCGCCGTAGGCGTTGGCGGGATCGGCCGCGGCCAGCACGACGGCCCGGCGGCGGGCGGGCG
>NZ_JAGGOL010000184.1 GCF_018614525.1 Streptomyces sp. ISL-11 | reverse complement strand
CCTTACGGGACATCGTTTAGTGAAAGGGTGATGGATGGCGCCGACACCTGTCAAACGGAAGGCGTACGGGCCCTCAGCTCTCGGTCCGGTACATCAGGTCCGTCTCGTGCACCGCGAAGCCGAGCCCCTCATAGACGGCGACCGCCGCGGCGTTGTCGGCGTCGACGTAGAGCATCGCCGTCGGCAGGTCACGCGCCGCCAGGTGCCGCAGCCCGAGGGCGGTCAGCGCCTTGCCGAGCCCGCCGCCCTGTGCGCCGGGCCGCACGCCCAGCACGTACACCTCGCCCAGGCCCTCGTCGGCGTGCACCTTCGTCCAGTGGAAGCCGACGATCTCGCCGGACCGCTCGGCCAGGAAGAAGCCCTCGGGGTCGAACCAGCTCGCGGCCTTGCGGTCGTCGAGGTCGCGCTGTGTCAGCGAGCCCTGTTCAGGGTGGTGCGCGAAGGCGGCCGCGTTCACCGCGAGCCAGGCGGCGTCGTCCTCGCCGGGCCGGAAGGCGCGTACGGACACGCCCTCGGGCAGGACGGGCTCGGCGAGCTCCAGGCCGGCCAGCGGCCGTCGCATCTGGCGCAGTTCGCGGAAGAGGCTCATGCCGAGCACCTGGGCGAGGTGCCGGGCGGCCGGGTGGCCGCCGTGCGCCCAGACGCGCAGCCGTTTGCCCGACTCCGCCAACAGGGCGTTGCCCAGGGCCCGCCCGTGCCCGCGGCCGCGGTTGCCGGGGCGGACGACGAGCTCGCCCGCCGGCGCCTCCACGGGGTCGCTGTCCTCCAGCTGCCCGTAGCCGACGAGCTCCCCTTCGGTGTCGCGCACCAGGACGTGACGTACGCCCGGACGCCGCCCCTTGAGCTGGAGGCGCCCCTGCTCGGAGACGGCCGGCTGCCCGTCCACGGCGGCGGCCTCCGTCACGAGCCCCAGCACGTCCTCCGCCAGTTGGGGCGTCAGCTCGTCCAGTACCTCGATCGACCGCTGCCCGCCTACGTCATTCACCACGTCAGTCATGGTGCGAGCCTACGACCCGGGGGCGCGCGAGCCCGGGTCAGCGTCGGCTGTTGAGGAATCCGATGACGGTGGCGCCCCACCAGCCGAGCTGCGAGAGGGCGACGGTGGAGGCGCAGCGGACGACCAGGCGCCGGGCGACGGGGACCGCGAGGGCCGCGAGGCGCGGGCGGAGGGTCCAGGCGTGCACGCCGTTGAGGGCGACCATCAGGACCAGGCCGAGCTTGACCTGGGTGAGCGGGGAGCCGGGGTCGGGGTGGAGCAGGACGCCGCTGCCGACGAGGCCGGCCAGGCCGAGCCAGATGGGCAGGTGGACGGCGTCGGCGGTGCGCAGGACCTCGGGCAGCGACCGCCGTCCCAGCAGCCACAGCAGCCCGAGCCAGTCCACGGTGAGCACCGCGCCGAAGCCCAGCACGAGGGACGCCAGATGCGCGAAGAGCGCGACGTCGTGCAGGAGCGGGTCCGCCCGGAGGTGCGCGGCCGTCCACACGGCGGCGGACCACACCGCGCACACGCCGACCGCGGCGGCGCCGATGAGGGCGGATCGGGACGCCACGGGAGCGTGGAGGGGTGCGTCGACCTGGACGGTCACGTGGTGGTTCCTTAGAGCGGCGCGGGGAGGGCTCCCGAACGGACGGACAGGCCGGCCCCCCACAGGCCGAACGACACTCGGGCGGCCATTTAGGAAAGCCTTGCCTAAGCGGGTTCGGCCCCAATGGTCCATACGAGCATCCGCCCGGTCAAGCGGCGTGACCTTTTCGTCATCTCCAAGCTCCTGACGCGCTACGCGCGTCGACCATATGCTGCGGCCGACCGAATCACCTTCCTGCTGAGCAGAACCGCACAAAGGGGAACACATGCACGCGACGCCGCCGCGAGGGAAGCGTCTCGCCAGACGGCTGACCGCGACCGCCGCCGTACTCGCCGCCACCACCGGTGTCCTGGCCTCCGCCGCACCCGCGGGCGCCTACTACCCGCACGGCCGCACGGTCGACGTCCAACTGCTCTCCTTCAACGACCTCCACGGCAACCTGGAGCCCCCGCAGGGCTCCTCCGGCACGGTGTCCGAGACACAGCCGGACGGCACCACCAAGGCGATACCCGCGGGCGGCGTCGAATACCTCGCCAACTCGCTGCGCACCGCCCGCAAGGGCCACCCCTACTCCGTGACCGCCGCCGCCGGCGACCTCATCGGCGCAAGCCCGCTGATGTCCGGGCTCTTCCACGACGAGCCGACCATCGAGGCGATGAACAAGGTCGGCCTCGACGTCACCTCCGTCGGCAACCACGAGTTCGACGAGGGCCGCACCGAGCTGACGCGCATGCAGAAGGGCGGCTGCCACCCGACGGAGGGCTGCTTCGAGAAGGGCAAGAAGTTCCGCGGCGCGGACTTCCCCTACCTCGCCGCCAACGTCACCGACGAGAAGACCGGCAAGCCCATCCTCAAGCCGTACACCGTCTGGCAGCGCGGCGGCGTCAAGATCGGCTTCATCGGCGTCACCCTCGAAGGCACCCCGGACGTCGTCACCGCCGAGGGCGTCAAGGGCCTGAAGTTCGCCGACGAGGTCGAGACGATCAACAAGTACGCCAAGGAGCTCAACCGCCAGGGCGTGAAGTCGATCGTCGCCCTGATCCACGAGGGCGGCATGCCGGCCTCCGGCTCGTACAACTTCGACTGCGACACCCCGGGCGCGGGCGCCGGCATCTCCGGCCCCATCGTCGACATCGCCAAGAAGATCAGCCCGCAGGTCGACGCGCTCGTCACCGGCCACACCCACGCGGCCTACACCTGCACCATCCCCGACCCCTCCGGCGCGCCCCGCACGGTGACGTCGGCGGCGTCCTTCGGCCGGCTGTACACCGACACCACGCTGACGTACGACCGCCGCACCAAGGACATCGTGCGCACGGCAGTGAAGAGCCCCCGCACCGGCAACCACGTCGTGAACCGCGACCAGCCGAAGGCGGCCGACATGACCGCCCTCGTCGACCGCTGGAAGAAGCTGGCGGCACCCGTCGCCAACAAGCCCGTCGGCTACATCTCCGCCGACATCAACGGCCGCGGCTCCGAGGCGTACGAGAAGCCGCTCGGCGACGTCATCGCCGACGCCCAGTTGGAGGGCCTGGCCCCGGCCGACAAGGGCGGTGCGCAGATCGCCTTCATGAACCCCGGCGGCATCCGCTCCGACCTGGCGCACAAGGCGTCGGGCGGCGAGGGCGACGGCGTGGTCACCTACGGCGAGGCGTTCACCGTCCAGCCCTTCACCAACAACATGACCACCGTCGACCTCACCGGTGACAAGGTCATCGCCCTGCTCCAGCAGCAGGTCAGCGGCCCCAACCAGGCCGACCCGAAGATCCTCCAGATCAGCAAGGGCCTGACCTACACGCTGGACCTGCGCAAGACGGGCGCGGAGCGCGTCGACCCGGCGTCGGTGAAGCTGAACGGCACCGCGATCGACCCGGCCAGGACCTACCGCGTCACGGCCAACGCGTTCCTCGCGGGCGGCGGCGACGGCTTCCCCGCCTTCAAGGACGGTACGAACCGCCGCGTCGGCGCGTCCGACCTGGACGTCTTCACCGCCTACCTCACCAAGCACTCCTCGGCGACCGCGCCCCTGGCGCCGCCGAAGGCGGACCGGATCACGGTCGTGAAGTAGTCGCCACCGGTCGGTGAGGGTGGCGCCGGAACGCGCCTCGCGTGCCGCGCCCCCTCACCGACCGTTGTCAACCCGCACGCGGTCATGGCCGCCTCCGACTGCATCCGGACGGTGCACGCCGCCGACGCGGACACGGGCGAAGCTCGCGGTCGACGAGCCGGAGTTCGTCCTCCGGTGGCTCTGGCCGAGCCGGCCGGCGGGTTGGTGTCACTTCCAGGTCAGGGTGACTTCGCCATTGTGGCCGGGGCCTGTCCCCGCCCAGGTGGCGCCGCTCCCCACCTCGCCCGGGTGGGCGTCCTCGCCGGAGTTACCGCCATTGCCACCCCAGCCTCCGTCGCCGCCCTGCCCGCCTTCACCAGCGTCCCCCGGGTTTTTTGGTGTGGTGTGACCCCCCGGGCCACCGAGGCTCGGCCTGCCGTGGCGGCCACCCCACCCATCGCCGTGGCCGGCCCCCCTTTACCGGAGCCTTCAATGACGATCCCGCCCCCATTGCCCGTCGTTCCGGGATGGCTGTCGCCGGTCGACGCGCCGGTGCAGGCCCCGTTGCCTCCAGCGCCACCGAGGACCTCAGGTCCACCGGCGCCACCGTCGGCATGCTTCCCGCGGTAGAACACGCCGCCCCATTCGCCGCCGCAACCGCCCTGCCCGCCCTTCCCGGCCTGGCCTCCCTTGCCGCCCTCGGCCATCGCGGGAGTGCTGCCATCCGGCAGGGTCAGGGAACTGGCACCGCCATCGCCTCCGGCGGCTCCGTCCATGCCGTGTCCGCCGCGCTCACCGTAGGCCTGGTATTTCACCTTGCCTCCGGTGCCCTTGTCACCTCCGGTCCCGCCGACCCCGCCCTGCCCTGCCCTACGGTGATGGTCAGGGTGCTGCCCGCAGTGACCGGTACGGTGCACATGGTGTGGCCCCCGCCGCCACCACCGCCTCCTCCGCTGCCGGCCCCGCCGCCACCGGCCCCACCACCGACTTTGTCCCAGTTGTAGCCGCCTGCGCCGCCACCTGCGCCCCCGCCGCCACCCGCACCGCCGCCACCGGAACCCCACAGCTCGACGGTGATCGAAGAGACACCGTAAGGCACAGTGAAAGTGTCCTGTCCAGGCCTCGAGAAGTCCCTGGTCTGGCTGGCGGCCGCTTGCGCCGGAGATGGCAGTGCGGGCAGGAGAGCAAGGGCAGCAGTGGCGACCAGCAGTTGTGCACGCCTGGCCCGGAAAGTCTGTGTCACACGGACTCCTGTGAAGGGAAACGGGGCCACCCCGGCACAGCCGCCGGGGCGGTGAACTGAACCCGTGGGCGGGGCACTTGCCGCGGCAAGGCCCCACCCACGGACTTCCTCCCGCCAGGCGCGATGGAGCACCGGCGCGAGAGGAAAAGGTGCTACTTCGCGGTCGCGTCAACAGCGGCGCCTGCACCGCGGGTGACGCCCCGGGGGGGCAGAGTTGGCGGCGTCCTTCACCTCGGTGACCGGGCCAGGCTGCTCCGCAGCCGGCGGCGGCGGGGTCTGGGAGCTGGGCGGCTGCTCCGACGACGAGCTTCCGGAGGCCTTCTGGTCGTACTGGTAGGTGTCCGTGACCTTGTGCTCCTTGGTGATCTTCCCCGGGGCGGGGGAGACGATCGCCACCGGCAGCGGGCCCAGGCCGTGACCGTGGTCGTCGGCCAGCGCGACGGACGCCTGACCGAGGACCATGGCGGACGCGGCGGCGGCCACCATGGCGGCGGCCAGACGGGTACGTGCAGAGAACATGAACTACTCCTTGCTGAGCGGGACTTGCGAAGTCGCCCGAGAGAGAAAGCGGCTGGCTTTTCGGCTGGAAGGCCGGCGCCGCGTTGGCTGCCGGACAGCCGACGAGGAGGACGCACCGCGGAAAGGTTCCGGCGGCGAGGACAGTTCCCACGGGCCGCCGAACACGCCGGTCAAATCGTCCGATGAACGGGCCGGAAAAGACGCCGCACACGGGTTCCATGCCGGAAATCGCTATCGAGTGACGGCCGGCCGGACCCCTCCACAGATCGGCTGGACGTCAACTCAAACCTGGATCGGGGTACCGGATGGATGAACCTGCCTCCGTGCTGGAACCACCGGGCGGTCTTGATGACCTGCATGCGCCCCTTTGGAGTGACAGTGACCACCGAAAAATGGTCATCACATCACTACGAGGGATCTACCGCCCTCCACGACGCCCGGATGACGCGTCGCAGAGCACAGGAGCCAGCCCACCCCCATGCGCCGGCTTCCGGGGATGTCATGGCGGAGCCCCTGGGGACCGGCGGTGCGCTCAGCGGGCTCGTGCGGCCGGCAGCTCCACGGCTGTGTGGGTCAGGTTTCGTTCAGCGCTGCCGCCTGTCCCTGGAGGGCATCTATCAGCGTCCTGACTTGGGCGTGGTCGCGGCGGAGGATCGTGGCAACGCCGATGTGCCGGGTCGGAGTCGGCGGCGCGATCGGGACGGTGCGTAGTCCTGCTACCCGCGGGGTCTGCGCGATGGAGGGGACCAGCGAGATTCCCAGGCCCGCGGCGACGAGCGAGCGGGCGAAGAAGTAGTCCGTTGTCGTGCCGCGCACCTCCGGGTCGAAGCCGGCCCGTTCGGCGTAGCGGCGCAGGTACGTCTCGGTCTTGGAGCAGCCGAGTACCCAGGGCTCGGCGGCCAGCTCGGCGATGTCGAGTGTCTCGCGGCCGGTCAGGGGATGGGCATCGGGCAGGACGACGTGCAGGGGGTCTTCCATGAGTGCGGTCCACGCCAGGCTGGAGCTCTGGCCGGGCCGGCCGGGCAGCGGGCCGTCGAAGTGGTAGGCGAGGGCGAGGTCCACGGCGCCCTGGCGGACCAGTGGCAGGCTGTCTTCGGGCTCGCTCTCCCTGACGTGGACCACGGTCTCGGGATGGGCGGCGGTGAGGCGGGCGAGTGCGCCGGGCAGCAGGAGCCTGCCGCCGCTGGTGAAGGTGGCGATGGTGAGCTGGGTGCGGCCGCTGCCCAGCCGGTCGACCTGCTGTTTGGCGTGTTCGAGCTCCGCGGCGACCGACTCGGCGGCCCCGACCATGATCCGGCCGGCCGGGGTGAGCGTGACTCCGCGCGTGCTGCGCGCCACGACCTGGGCGCCGAGGCTGCGCTCCAGCGCGGCGACGTGCTGGGACACGGCCGAGGGGGTGAGGTGGAGGGCTGCCGCCGCCTGGTTGAAGCTGCCGAGCTCCGCCACCGCTCGCAGGACACGCAACCGCTGCACATCGATCAACAGTATTCCTTAATACGTTTCCAGTAAGCAGGCACTTCTGCTGATGACGGTAGATGTCCAGGATGGGGGCATGCAAAGGATCTGCGTCATCGGCGGAAGCCGGTACTTCGGCAAGCTCCTGGTCCAGCGCCTACAGGCCACCGGCCACCGGGTCACGGTGATCAATCGCGGCTCCACCACGCCCCCTGCCGGGGTCGAGCACCTCGTCGTCGACCGCGACGACGAGGCAGCCCTGATCGCCGCGCTCGGCTCCCGCACCTTCGACGTGGTCGTCGACCAGGTCTGCTACACCCCCGTGCAGGCCGCGATCGCCGCCCGCGCCTTCGACGGCCGCACCCGGCGCTACGTCATGACCTCCACCATCGAGGTCTACGACCCGGCGACCGCCGCACTGCCGGCCGTCCCACCCGGCACACCGGTGCCGGAGGAGGCCGTGGACCCGTCCACGTGGCTGGTGGCCATGGACCTGCCGTGGCACGACGCGGCGTACCTGGAGGCGCACTACGCCGAAGGCAAGCGCCAGGCGGAGGCCGTCTTCGCCCAGCAGCACGGGTTCGCTTTCGCCGCCGTGCGCAGCGCCCACGTGCTCGGTGGCGGCGCGGCGGAGTTCACCGGCCGGCTGGCGCACTACGTCGAGCACGTCACCCAGGGCACGCGGATCACCGTGCACTCCGAGGTGCTGCCCACGGTCTTCATCCACTACGAGGAGCTGGCGGACCTGCTGCTGTGGGCGGCCACGCTCACCGGCGCCACCGGCCCGGTCAACGCATGCTCCGACGGTCCGCTCGACGTTTACGACCTGGGCGCCGTCATCGCCGCACGGACCGGCGGGAAGGCCGTGTACCGGAGCGCCGCCGCGGGCGAGCCGGCGTCGCCGTTCTCCTTCGACCGCCACTACGCCATGAGCAACGCCCGTGCGAGAGAACTGGGCTTCTCCTTCTCCCACACCACCGACTGGCTCCCCGGCGCCGTCGCCGAAGTCCTCGACGCATCCGCCGCATCCGTCGCCCCCACCGCCTGAGGAACAGACACACCATGCAGTACCGCACCGTCGCCAACACCACCGTCAGCGCCATCGGCCTGGGCGCCATGCCGCTGTCCATCGAGCACCGCCCGGACGAACAGCGGGCCATCGCCACCATCCACGCCGCCCTGGACGCCGGGGTCACGCTCATCGACACCGCCGACAGCTACCACTGGCACGCCGGCGAAGCCGGCCACAACGAACTCCTCATCGCCCGCGCCCTGGCCCGCTACGGCGGCGACACCTCCCACCTCCTCGTCGCCACCAAGGGCGGCCGCGGCCGCCCCGGCGACGGCAGCTGGACCGTCACCGCCACCCCCGCCCACCTCAAGCGCGCCGCCGAAGCTTCCGTGAAGCGCCTGGGCGTCGAGGCCATCGGCCTGTACCAGCTGCACAAGCCGGACCCGGCCGTGCCCTGGGCGGAGTCCGTGGGCGCGCTGCGCGAGCTGCTCGACACCGGCACCATCCGCGCCGCCGGGATCTCCAACGTCACCACCGGCCAGATCCGCGAGGCGCACGCGATCCTCGGCGACGGCCTCGTCTCCGTGCAGAACCAGTACTCCCCCGCAGTCCGCGACAGCGAGCCCGAGCTGCGGCTGAGTACGCAGCTCGGGCTGGCCTTCCTGCCCTGGAGCCCACTGGGCGGCATCTCCCGAAGCTCCCTCGACGGACCCTCCGGCCCGACCGCTGCGAGCACCGCATTCCACCGCATCGCGGCCGAGCACGGCGTCAGCCCTCAGCAGATCGCCCTGGCCTGGCTGCTGACCCGCTCCCCTGCGGTGATCCCGGTGCCGGGCGCCAGCCGCCCGGCGTCGATCCAGGACTCCGCCAAGGCGGCCGAGCTCGAGCTGGGCGAGGCGGAGCGGACGCAGTTGGAAGACGCACTGTCCAGCTGAGCCGGCGCGCCCGTCGGTTGTCAGTCGCGTGCTGCGGTGGTGCGCGCCCGGCGCGCACCACCGTGCGGTGGCCGACTGCCGTTTGTCGGCCAATGTGACGGTAAAGAATGCGTTCGCCCAGCCGCACTTGATCTCCCGGGGAGATGCCATGAAGCCGATCCAGCGCGCTCTGACCACCCTTGCCGCCAGTGTTCTCCTCACGGTGGGAGCGGCCGCGATGGCGGCGCCGGCGCAGGCGGACGTCCATCTCAATCTGCTGAACGCGGCCCAGGTGGCCGCGAATGGCGTACTTCACGTGGACGTCGCAGGCATGCAGCTGATCGACACGCCGAACCCCCTCGCGCCCGCCCTCTGACCGACCCCGCCGCCAGGCCGTGTCCGGCGGATCATGTGAGCGGGCACTGCGGGCCGTGTCGTGCGCACCACCGCTGCGCGGCGGTGTCCTCAAACTCCCCCAGCTACCGCTGGGGGTGCCCCCAACGGACTGAAGGCGGCTGAGCCCAGCGAAATCAAGCCCGTCTGGGGGCACCTCCCAGCGGTAGCTGGGGGAGATTGAGGACGCGCCCGCAGGGCGCTCGCCGCCGCAGGCGGCAAAGCCGGCCCGCAGCCGAAGATCCGCCGGACACGGCTAGAGCTGCCTGACCTCCGCGCCGGCCTTCGCCGTCAGCTGCTGGGCGATGTCCATCAGCGCCCGGCCGCCGGCGAGCTCCTCACCGATGCGGCGCTCGTCGGGATCGCGGGGGTCGCGCGTCGTCTGACCGCGCCCCCGCAGCTCCGTACCGTCCCGCAGCCGCAGCAGCGCTGCCGCGCGGGTGTGCGTGTCGTCCTCGTCGAACTCGACTTCGACGTGCCAGCCGGCTACCTGCATGACGCTTACCTCCGCGAGATCATCAACCGGGGCTCCGCGGAACTCCAGCCCGGCCGGCGTTTGAGGCCAAAGGGGTCTGGGGGCTTGCCCCCAGTTACGGGAAGGGGCGGGTAGGGGAAATCCACCAGCCACACCCCAGCCGTACCCCCGCCCACCCCACGCCCCCGCCCCCCACCCCCGAAGATCACCCATCCGCCCGTCCGACGCCCGGTCCTTATACCTCCCATATCCACTTCTGCCGTCCTTCTCAGCCCTTCCTCAGACTGTTCTCATCCGGAGCGAGCACAGTCATAGCCATGACGGACAACGACCGCCACGACGGCACCCCGCACCCGGCCCCGCAGCCCCACAGCTACCCGGCCCCTCCCCCGTACGCCCCCGCGCAGCCCGTCACCACGGCCTCGGGCGTCACCGTCTGGCCCGGCGAGGGCAACGGCGGGCAGGGAGGACACGGCGGCAACGGCGGTTACGCCGGCTTCACCGACCCGGCGCCCGCGGCCGCCCCCGCGCCCACCCCCGGCCCCACCCCCACGCACGCCGCCCCCCGCGCCC
>NZ_JAGGOL010000183.1 GCF_018614525.1 Streptomyces sp. ISL-11 | reverse complement strand
GGGCAACGTGGTGCACCATGCCGTACCCGATGAGCACCTTGCGCGCCCCGGCGGACGTCGCCGGATCGAGATCACCCTCACGAAGTGGTCCAAGTGGCTGTTCGCCGGGGTGGGTGACGAGGACTCCAGCGCGCCTTCGATTCCGCTCGGCGGGTCCTTCTCTCCGCATCTCGCCGGCGACTTGCCGGAAGTAGTCGTACCTGACTGCGGACGTGGCCTCCTGATCATTCACGGGCTGGCGGACGCACTCTGGTGGGCGCCTGACGAGAAGGGCGGGAAGACGGTGGTCTGCCGCTTCGACCTCGGGGCTTCCACTGGAGGCTCCGATGCCCCCGGGCAGGTTCAGGCGTAATGGCGCGCATGTCGACGTGGGAGATACGGCGCGGGGACCTGGTGAGCGTTCGGGGCACCTGGCATGAGGTGAAGGCGGTCCGCGAGGAGCGGCGTGGTTCGGGCCGTTCGAATGTGGTGTTGGTCTTGAAGGATCGCTCCCCGCTGCGGGTGCGCGCCGGGGATCTGATCGAGGTCTCGCGTGGTGGGCGGGGGGTGCGTTGATCGTGGTCAGGTCTGTGTTGCGTTATGTGGACTGGCTGCTGGAGCTCGACACCTCGCAGGGGCTTCCGGTCTTTGAGATGCGGTGTACCGAGTGCGATGCGGTGTCGGAAGCGTCGGAGATGCCGGCGCTGGCGCAGGAGTGGGCGCTGGGTCATGCGGGCCGGACGCGGCACACGCGGTTCAGGGCTGAGCACACGAGCTACTTCCAGGCCACGCAGGTAGGGGAGTAGCGGTGAAGGCTGAACGGGCTCGGCGGGCTGCGGTGCATGTGCTGGGGCGGATGGACGCGGGCTGGTACCGGTTGCACCAGCGGGCGTTGGGCGGCTCGATCCGGCTGCCGCTGACCTTCTCTACGATCACGCGGTGATGGACGCGCTCCTTGATTCGCTGCGTCTTGAGCTGCCGCCCCTCTCTCACGAGCAAGTGACGCAGGGGCTGGAGCGGCTCGCCGAACAAGCGGCGCTGGCGAACCGCGAGGGACACCAGCCGCCCACCTAGGCCGGGCAGGGGTCGCCTCCCCCGCGATGTTCCCAGCGGCCCCTGTCCTTCGACTTCCTCACTGCCACCACCACAGGCGCACTGTCCTCGCGCCGGGGCCGAGTTGACACAAAACAGCAACACCCGGTGGCACGTGAGGGAGGGCGGCGATTGTTCCGGGGCGCCGCCGGCGGCCCTGCCCGAACGAATGGGGACCGGGCAGGGCCGCCCACGACAACCGCATAGCAAAACCGGACCACCCCCGCGCCTGGAAGCAAGAGGGGTGGTCCGGCATCCAGACGTCCAAGTTTTGAGGGGTGGAAGTTGATGGCCGGGCTCGGTGATGAGGCGTTCGAGGTGGAGGAGTTCGACCCGGACGCGGTGTTGTGGGTCCGCGGAGTGGACTACGTGGCCGGCTGGCGGGAAGCGACGGACACGGCGGCAGAACTCCGCGAGGCCCTGGCGGTGGCCGGTGTGGATGCCTCCGGTGTGCGCCTGCGGGCGTCCTCGGCGTCCGACGGCTCGGGCGTGGTGCGCTTGGAGCTCTCGGTGCCGGCGGCCCGGGTGATGGCGGCGGCGGTGGCACGCTTCGGCAAGGCAAGCTGACCTGCACCAGGGATACGGGCAGAGGCTTGGTGGCATCCCGGTTGGACGTCAGCCACGGAAAGTCAGCCACGACGGCGGGACGGCCGGACGATCAGGCGCGCGTGTGCCTCCGGTAACCCCCCACTCGGCCCGACCACGCTGTCTGTCTTGTGAACGTCACGGCGCCCGGCTGACAACCACCTTGTCGAGCCGACCAGCCTGGCTTTGCGCCGGCTTCCCGGCCTGCCGAAGATGACTTTGCTGTGCGCTCGGGACGCGTTGTGGGAGTTGGGCGGCGGGCGCCCGGCGGGACCGGCCGCCAGGCCGCAGCCCGCCAGGGCGACCCGACCGCCCGGCGCGCCGCAGGCGCGCCCTTGAGTAAGTGAAGAAGGTTTCGACCGATCGTCGGGTTGTGTAGTGGTGAACTGGTGCCGCTGTGCCGGGTGATGGGGGCATGCTGGTGGTGGGGGACGGGGGTCGGGTATGGCGCGTCGGCGGAGCGTGTGGATCGGGTCCGGGGTGGCGGGGGCGTCTGCGCTGGTGACGGCGGGGCTGGGCCCGGTGACGAATTACGCCAGTAGCACGGTGCCGGAGTGGGCTGCGCACACATGGGTCATATGGCCGGCGTTCGGGGTGCTGGTGGCGGCCAGTACGGGACTGCTGCTGTGGGGGCGGCGTCTCGACGATGCTGCGGGCCCGCCGGTGCGGCTGACGTCGGTGGGCCGCCTGGCCGGGGCTTCCCACGGTTCCCTGCGACGGCCCCACGTAGAGAAGGTGCGCGGTCGTGAGGCGGAGCTGGCTGTTCTGATGCGGATGCTGCGGCGGCCGCGGGGTGGCCGGTTCGCAGTGGTGTGCGGGGCTGGGGGGCTGGGGAAGACGACGGTGGCAGCGCAGCTCGCCGCTGAGGCGGAGGAAGCAGGCTGGGCGGTGTTCTGGCTGCGCTGGCGGGACACGGAACAGCTTGCACAGCAGTTGACCCAGATGGCCGTTGCTTGCGGGATGCCCGAATCGGCACTGGAGTCGGCGCGGGCCGGACAGGAGAGCCTGCCGGATGTGATCTGGCAGCACCTGGCGGGGGCCCGACAGTGGCTGGTGGTCCTGGACAATGTCGACGATCCACGGGCGGTCGGCCCGGCGGGCGAGCGGATAGCCGATTACCGGGGCTGGATTCGGCCGTACGGTGGCGGGCTGCTGCTCGTCACCAGCCGCGACACCAGCGCGCAGACCTGGGGGGCATGCGCGGAGCTGCTGCACCTGGAACCACTAGAGGTGTCGGCCGCGGGCCAAGTGCTGCTGGATGCCGCGCCCCGAGCGGGCACACAGGTGCAGGCGCAGGAGCTCGCGGTGCGTCTGGGCCGGCTGCCGCTTGCCCTCCAAGCGGTCGGCGTCTACCTGGCGACCCCCACCAGCCGCTATCAGACCTTCACCCACTATCTCCAGGCTATGGATGCTGAACTGTCCACGCTCGTGGGCGCAAAGCATCCTGATGCTTCCGATCCGGAGACAGCCCGCAAGGTGGTGCGGCATACCTGGGAGTTATCCCTGAACCAGCTCGCGGCCGAGGAGAATGCACTGGCCCGTCCGGTGCTGCGGATGCTGTCTTTAATGGCCCAGGCACCTGTCCCACTGTCTTTGATCACGCCCGGTCTGCTGGCTGCCGCGACGGGTGAACAAGTAACTGTCGTGGGCGTGGAGGCCGCTCTGGCGG
Organism: Streptomyces sp. ISL-11; assembly: GCF_018614525.1. GTDB lineage: Bacteria > Actinomycetota > Actinomycetes > Streptomycetales > Streptomycetaceae > Streptomyces. The sequence goes on along the minus strand of NZ_JAGGOL010000183.1, from coordinate 13,275 downwards.
GCCTGCACCGCTACGGCCTTCTCGGCCTGCCCGAGTCCCTTCGCCCCAGCGGTGCGGAGGAAGGCTGTGAAGGTACGGCACAGGTAACGCTGCATCCCCTGGTCCGGGAGATCAACGCACTCGCCCTCACAGAGGAAACCGCGGAAACCGCAGTCCTTGACCGCTGGCACCAATCCCTCAACGCACAGCTGATCGCGGCGGTCGACGAGGTCTCAAGGGCTGGACGGCCCGGCTGGCCCACCGCACTGCTCCTCGCTCCCCACCTCTTACTCCTGCGCAATCCTGAGACGTCACAGACTCTCGACACCCTCGCCGACGTGCTGCGAGCCGCTGGCGCACACGTGCCGGAACGCGCTCTGCGCCAGCAGGTTCTCGACGTTCGCACTCGCATCTTTGGGCCCGATCACCCTGACACTCTGATCAGCCGCAACGACCTTGCCATCGCCCTGGACGGGTTGGGTGAGTATGCAGAGGCAGCGCGGCTGCACCGGCAGACTCTCGACGACAGCACCCGCATCCTGGGGCCCGACCACCCCCACACTCTGATCAGCCGCAACAACCTTGCCAGCGCCCTGGAGAGGCTGGGTGAGTACGCGGAAGCAGCGCGGCTGCACCGGCAGACTCTCGACGACAGCACCCGCATCCTGGGGCCCGACCACCCCCACACCCTGATCAGCCGGAACATGGTGGCGACGTTGGCTGCCGCCCAGGCTGCGCGTCGACGGCGAGGCCGCTGGCTACACCGCAGGGCGATCCGCTGACGGAACCACCCGTGGCATGACGTCCACGCTGGCCTAGGCGCTAAGCAGTTCTCAGTCTCCAGCGCACGCCTCCAAGGGTGTGCCATCAGGCGTGGGAGCGGCGTCCGGCGGGGGTCTTGTCAGTGGTGATTCGGTAGGTGAGTTGGGCGCGGTCGGCGCTGACGCGGAACTCCTCCAGGAGGAGGGGTTGGTCGTTGTTGCCGTGGGTGGTGCGGGTGGTGTGGAGGATGGGGGTGGCGTCGGGGATCTGGAGTGCGGTGCGTTCGTCCGGGCGGGGCATGCGGGCCTGGACGGTTTCGGTCCATCGCAGCGTGTGGCCGGCCTTGGTCAGCAGTTCGTAGACGGTGGTGGGCTCGGTGTCGGGGTTGTCCGCGAGGTCGGTGCCGTCGGCGGTGGTGAAGGGGATGAGGGTGCGGTGCAGGGCCCGGGTGCCGGTGGCGGGGTCTGCTAGCAGCCGGTCACAGGAGAACAGTGCCTCGCCTTCCTCCAGGTGCAGTGCGGCGCCGGTCTCGGTGGTTGTCTGGGTGCGCTGGACGGAGGGTTCTTCGACGTGGTTCCACAGGGCGCCATCGACGGTGGTGAAGCGGCCTGACCGATCCTGAGTGACACGACGCTCGACGGTGAGCTGGGGCTGTGCGGTGAAGCGGACGAAGCTGCCCTTGCCGTGGATGACCTCGATGAGCCCCTCGGTGCGCAGGGCGGCGACGGCATTGCGGACGGTGGGACGCGAGACTCCATAGCGGGCGATCAGCTGCGCTTCCGAGGGGAGCGGGGCTCCGGGCGGGAACTCGCCTGAGCTGATGGCGTTTCGAATCTCGGCCGCTACCTGCTGGTACAGCGCGCCTGGCCGCTGAATCTCCCCCACAACCTTCTCCTTCTCGTCGTGTGCGCTCACCGGCTTCGGCAGCCGTCTCACATCACTCGTCAGCATAAGTGGTTGCGCTTCACGGTCAACAGATGCATAGTCGTCACTTGTCAATACGAGTGACGTCAGCTTGCTGGTTGCCGTCCGAGGCCCTAAGGAGGCCACCCACTCATGCAGGCAATCCCTGTGGATACAACCCGGCTCGGTGTACTGCGGTGCGCTGTTGCGCCGGAACCGAAGATGACCGGTCTGGAAACCAAAGAGGTCAAGCGGGACCGGGAGGGCAACACGATCTACACCGTGGCCGTCATGGTCCGCCAAGAGGGCCGGCGGGTTTCGGTGATCGAGATCGCCGTGACCGGCGAACCCAAGGGTGTGGAGGAGGGCGTCGAGCTCCGGGTGACTGGGCTGGAGGCGTTCGCCTGGGCGATGGGTGACCGGCACGGCATCAGCTTCCGCGCCGCCGCCATCACCCCCGTACCCGCCACCACCCCGACCGCGGGTGCCAAGGGCGGTGGTGCGTGATGGGAGCGGGAACGCTCGCGCTCGTCCTCGCCACTCTGGCCTGGCTGCTGGTGGCTGGTGCGCATGTGCGGGAGCGGTATCCGGTGTGGTTCTGGTACCTGACCGGCTACCCGCTCACCGCGTTACGTGTCGTGCGCACGTGGCGTAAGGTCGCCCAGCTCAACGACCTCGCCGTCTCCCCACGCCCCTCCCGGGGCCTGGTGGGGGACCTGGTCGTCAAGGGCGAAGCACTCCGACCCATCGCCCCACGGACCTCCTTCCCCAAAGCCACCCGCGCCGGGCTGAGCGTGGTGGTGCGGTTGCACCCGGGGCAGACCCCGGCACCGTTCATCTCCGCCGCTGACGCCCTCGCGCATGCCTGGCGGGTCCACGCCGTGCGCGTCACCTCCCCCGAACGAGGGCTCGTACACCTGGTCGCCACCGCCGGCGACCCCCTCAAACGCCCCGGCCTCGCCTCCGCCCCCGCCGTGCTGCTGTCGGCGCTGATCGGGATTTTGGAGAGTGGCGGGGCGTGGGTGATGAACCTTCGCCAGGTCCCGCACTGGCTGATCGTGGGGGCGACGCAGTCCGGGAAGTCCACCCTCCTCGCCCGCCTGGTCGCGCAACTCGCCCGTCAGCCCGTGGCCCTGGTGGGCATCGACTGCAAGGGCGGCATGGAGCTCGGCCTCTTCGAATACCGCCTCTCCGGCCTGGCCACCAACCGACGCGAAGCAGTCGCCGTCCTCGGCGCCCTGGTGGAGGAGATGAACGCCCGCATGGAGATCTGCCGCATGGAAGGCGTGCGCTCCATCTGGGACCTCCCCGACAAGCTTCGGCCCGTCCCCATCGTGGTCATCGTCGATGAGCTCGCCGAGCTCTACCTCTCCGACGGCACCCGGGAGGGCAAAGTCGAGGTGGAGCGGTGTTCCACGCTGTTGCTGCGGATCGCCCAGCTCGGGGCCACGCTCGGCCTTCATCTGGCGGTCGCGGGTCAGCGGGTCGGCTCTGACCTCGGATCCGGCGTCACCGCCCTGCGCGCCCAGCTCTCGGGCCGTATCTGCCACCGCGTCAACGACCCCGGCACCGCCGAAATGACCCTCGGCGATCTCAACAAGGACGCCGTGGCCGTCGCCCAGTCGATCACCTCTGAGGAGAAGGGGGTGGCGGTGTGCACGACGGCTGACGGGGGCTGGGGCCGGGCACGCTCGCACCTGACCACCATCGAAGAGGCCCGGAAAGCCACCTCCGCCTACGCACACCTCACCCCCGAACTCCTGCGCGTGCGCCGTGCCCTGCTCATGGCCGGCGCTGGGGGTGAGAGCGCGTGAGTGAGGATGCCGCGCTCCCGCTGGTGGTCGTCTTCGGGATCATCACCGTCCTCCTTGTCCGCTCCCGCGACGTGCGGTGGTGGGAGGCCCTGCTGATCGGCTTGTTCGGCGTCTACCTCGGACAGACCCCGGTCATCTTCACCGTCAACGGCCTCATGACCTGGTTCCTCTCCGGCTTCACCCACACCTGACCCGGAAGGGGACCCCGTATGCCCATGCGCCCCGTGCGCTGCCCAATCTGCAAGGGCGAACGCCGCAAGCAAACCCGCTCCGGCCACTGGCGACGCTGCCGCTGCTGCCGCGGAACCGGCACCATCCGCTAACCCCCCACCCCAGGCCCCGACCGAAAGGCCACCCCATGGACGACCCCGGCCCACCAACCACCACCCCCGCCGCTACGGCGGCCCGCCCCGGGAGATCACCACCATCACCACAACCACCCCCGCCGACCGGCGCGCCGCCCTCGACCGCGCGGCGCGCCTACGTCGGCTTCCTGAAGCGGACCGCGACATCATCCGCCTCGCCAACCAACCCCACTTCCCCCGCCTCCTGGAACAGATCACCGCCACCGGCGGCTGCGCACACCCCGTGCACCTGACCGGCTCCACCACCACCCGCAACCCGGGCACGGGCGAGATCCTCCACCACTACGACACCCGCAACGAACCCGGCGAACGCCTCCTCGTCCGCTGCCGCAACCGCCGGCACAGCGTGTGTGCGCCTTGCTCGCGACTGCACGCCGGAGACACCTTCCACCTCGTCCGCGCCGGCCTGGTCGGCGGCAAGAACGTCCCCACCGGCGTCCGCGAACACCCCCGGCTCTTCATCACCCTCACCGCACCCAGCTTCGGACCCGTCCACCGCCCCACCGACGACGGCAGCCGGTGCCGACCCCGCCGCGGCAGTGTGAGCACGGGCGACCGGTCCGCTGCATGGCCGTCCACGCCCCCGACGATCCACTCGTCGGACAACCGATCTGCCCCGGCTGCTACGACTACCCAGCCCACGTGCTGTGGCACGCCCACGCCGGACAGCTCTGGGACCGCTTCACCCGCACCACCCGCCGCCACCTCGCCACAACCGCCGGCCTACCCCAGACCCGCTTCCCCGACCACGCCCGACTCTCCTTCGCCAAGGTCGCGGAATACCAAAATCGCGCTGCCATCCACGTCCACGCGGTCGTACGCCTCGACGGACCAACGGGACCTGAGAACCCACCCCCGGTCTGGGGCACAGCCGATCTACTCGCCGCGGCAGTCGGCGTAGCGGCTCGGGTCGTCACGGTCCGCACCCCTTACAGTCCGGTCTCCGGGGAGCATGACCTCCGCTGGGGTACCCAGCTCGACGCCCGGCCCCTGCGCGCCTTCAACGACACCGGCGACCTGGCAGACGAAGCCGTCGCCGCCTACGTCGCCAAGTACGTCACCAAAGGCGCCACCGACACAGCCGGCGGCACCGATCACCGCATCCGCACCGCCGACGAGACCAACGCCGCACCCCTCTCCCCGCACGTCCGCACCCTCATGCGCACCTGCTGGGACCTCGGCGCGCTGGCCGAATACGCGCACCTGCGCTTACGCGCCTGGGCGCACACCCTCGGCTACCGCGGCCACATCCTCACCAAATCCCGCGCCTACTCCACCACCTACACGGCCTTACGCGCGCAACGAGCCGAGCACGAACGCCCCACCGTTCAGCTACCCGACAATGCCCACACGATCGACGATGCCCAATGGCGCTACATCGGCTCCGGCCATTCCCCTGGGGCTGCCCTCATCGCAGCGGGAATCGCCGAAGACCTCGCCCAGTCCCGACGGCTCTTCAGAGAGACCGAGAACATCGGGGGGCATGGCCAGTGAGAGGAGAGGAGAACGCCGACGCCCCCGGCACGCGGCCGGAGGCGTGGAGCGGGCGGGCAACGATCTCGTTGGGCGACTGGATAGAGGATCAATTGGCCTCCGCGCCCGAAATCGGATCTAAGCAGCGTCAGATCCTGGCTCATCTGCTGAGGCTCGCCCCTGAGATGTGACCGCATTCTCCTTGCGCCACGACACCTTGAGCAGGTTGGGGTCGAACGGAGCCTTGTCGCTCACACCTGGCGGGATAGGCAGCACGACAACGGATGTGATGATCTGGGCGATCACTGCGCGGCGTTCATCGAGCTCCATCCGACTCCACTTTTCGCGGCTCCAGCCGCGCAGCAGGTTTCGCTTGGCCTCCGCCTTCAGGTGCTCCCGCTCTTCCTCTTCGAGGGTTTTAATGTTCCTTTCCAAGCGAGTCAGGATGTCGTGCACATCACCCCAATCGGATTCTCCGGATGCGACTGACGCCTTAATGCTTTTACGCTGCTTGCGCAAACCGTCAAGCTTTCCCTGGCCACGCCAAGGAACCACCTTGGGTTTCGTTCCGGAAAAATGCTTGTCAAGGTACGCCAGAACCAGCCCCTCAAGGTATTTGTCCACGGGCGCCACTCTCCGGCCTACCCCCTTACAGCTCGGACTCCCGCACCTGTAATAGTCTCCGTACTTGGCATTTTTCCCGGTCGCCTTATTCCCGAAGAGCTTGGAGTAGCAGATCTCATCCAGCTCGTTGATACGACCACATCGCAGAATTCCGGAGAAGAGGTAGCTACGCGAGCGAAGCTCTTCGACCGGCTGCGTGATGTTCTCAGCCATTTTCATGCCACGATGCAGGCGTTTGGCATTGACGTCGACCATGATGCTTTTCCACACTTCGTAAGTGCATCCCTCCTCCCCTGCGTGATCCCATTCGCCGATGACTGGCTCCCCCGCCTCCGGGTCCATCACCAGCTCGCCGTTGAGAACCCGTCCACCCCACCATGCCGGGTTGGTCACCAACGCCTTCACCCCTTGCTCGCTCCACTCCCCTCCTCGGGCCGTCAGGACTCGCTTTCTCCTCATCGTCGCCGTGATACTTCGCCACGAAGAGCCGTGATACCTCAGCAGGATCATTTCAATGAGATAGGGCCACTCCTGCTCATCCCGATGCTTATTCCCCAGGCGATATGGATCCTTGGACGCACCGAGCCAGCCGAACCGGCGAGGCCCTCCGTAAACTTTCCCCTCCTCGGCCCGGTCCGCGGCATTCCGCGCCGTCCGCTTGCGAATCTTCTTTACTTCCTGTTCGCCAGTTCCAGAGGTCACCAGCCCCGCGATGAACGTCCCGTCATCGTTGACCAGGTCCAGCTCCTGCTTGTCTTCGATGAAGATACCGTCACCGACCATGACCAGCGCGTCTTAAAAGGCGATGAAATCTCGGGGAAGGCGGTATACCCGCTCCCTCTCGACCGTGATGCATCCGCGTAGCGGGATACCCGTCTCTTCCTCACAGCCATGCGTGATGTCCTTGACCATTTGCAGGAAGGCGGGACGCTTGACCTCTCTCTTGGCGGCAGTGAGGTTGTTGTCCTCGTAATGCATGACCACCGCGCAGCTGTGTAATTCGGCATTGCGAGTGTTGTTCTTGTGCTGACGACCGATACCGATCGCATCGCCCTTGAGCCTGTCCGCGGAGATGCGGGCCATGGAGGCGATGGGGGTACGGCCGGCCAGCCACTCGCCGACGTCCCCGCCTGCATCCAGATGGGCCTGGAGGGCGGGGGCGACGTACGAGCGGGAGAAGGTCTTCGACGGGCGCGACGGGTTGCGGGTATCCAGCATGAACGGGACTGTAGTGCACGGGAGTTGGCGATGCTACGATTCGTCGTACTTCGGGCGGTGGACGAGGGTGATCTCCAGCCCTCCCCCGTACGGCCGGCGCCGCCACAGCACGCAGCCGGCCGCCCGTACGAGATCGCTCTCGACGTCGTTCACGGCGTGCCCGCCGTCATCCGCTGCCAGATCCTGCCGAAGGCGAAGCGCGCCGCCTCCACCTCGTGCCGCTGGTCGGCGTGGAGGACGCCGAGCGCGTACGCCGTGGGGGGCGCGATGCGGGGCGTGCGGGCGGCGGAGGCCGCGGCGGCGGCCGCCTCGGCGGCGTCGTGGTGGCGGTCGAGTGCCTGGTTCGCGCTCAGCAGGCGTACGGACAGCACGGTCTCGGCCCCCTGTTCGTCCAGTACCTCCTGCGCGTACCGCCGCAGCCGGACCAGCCGCCGCACCTGATGCCAGGGCGCGTCCTGCCGGCCCTCCGCCGGCGGCGCGTCGGAGGAGGCGGTGGCGGCGAGGCCGTGGACGAGGGCCTCGGCGTTGTAGGGGTGCCCGGCGACCGACAGCGGCAGCACCTCCGCCGCCTCGGTCAGCCGGCGGTGGGCCTGCTCGGCGAGGCGCGACAGGGCCTCGCCGGCGGGCAGGTCGTGCGCGGCGGGGGCGAGCGGCACCTCGGAGGCAAGCACCGCCGCCGCGTCGGCGACGGCGTGGAAGCGCGAGGAGCCCAGCGCCTGGAGCGCGGCGGAGTGCGCGCGCGTACGGGCCAGCGTCAACTGCCGCTCCAGCAGGGCACCGGCGCGCGCCGCCCCCACCGTGAGCCCGCCCCGTTCCGCCGGCCCCTCCGTGCCCGACAGCCGGTGCAGGGCGCCCCGCAGCCGGGCCAGCCGCGCCGCGTGGGCGTGTTCGCGGCCGAGCGTGTCGGACAGCCAGGCCAGCTCCGTGCGGAGCTGGTCGGTCCGGTCGGCGTCGGTGAGCGGCCGGTAGACGTGCAGCGTCCCGGAGATCCGGCGGGCCGAGCGGCGCAGCAGCAGGGCGGCCTCGGTGGCGTCCTCGGCGTCGGCGCCGCTGTCGCCGTGCAGCCGCAGGCTGCGCAGGAAATCAGCGGCCCGGGCGTGCAGATAGCGGGCGAGCACCTCCCCGGCGGTCGCCTCGTCCTTGGCCATGGTCGTTGTCGTCGTCATGTCCCGTCCCCCGGCCGCGGCGGCCGTAAGCGGCGGGTCATGGGGTCGTTGAGCCACGCCGGCGCCTCCGGGCGTCAATGAGCATCTCCTGAACGTTCCGCAGCGGGTGCCCGCCGTCATCCGTCGCATGCCGGGTCCAGTCGCCGTCCGGGCCGAGGTGCCAGGACGCCGTGGAGTCGGACATGCCGGTCTCCAGCAGCCGGCAGAGCGAGGCCCGGTGTCCGGGGTCGGTGACCCGTACCAGCGCCTCGATGCGCCGGTCGAGGTTGCGGTGCATCATGTCCGCGCTGCCCAGCCAGACTTCCGGCTCGCCGCCGTTGCCGAAGGCGAAGACCCGCGAGTGCTCCAGGAACCGGCCGAGGACGCTGCGCACCCGGATGTTCTCCGACAGCCCCGGCACGCCGGGCCGCAGCGCGCAGATGCCGCGTACCCACACGTCGACCGGCACACCGGCCCGCGCCGCCCGGTAGAGGGCGTCGACGACGGCCTCGTCGACCATCGAGTTGACCTTGACGCGGATGGAGGCGGGCCGCCCGGCGCGGTGGTGCGCGACCTCCTTGGCGATGCGGGCTATGAGCCCGTCGCGCAGGGATCTGGGGGCGACCAGCAGTCTCCGGTAGGTCTCGCGGCGGGAGTAGCCGGACAGCCGGTTGAAGAGGTCGGAGAGGTCGGCGCCGACCTGCGCGTCGGCGGTGAGCAGGCCGAGGTCCTCGTAGAGCCGGGCGGTCTTGGGGTGGTAATTGCCGGTGCCCACGTGGGAGTAGCGGCGCAGGGTGTCGCCCTCCTGCCGCACCACGAGCGAGAGCTTGCAGTGCGTCTTGAGCCCCACCAGCCCGTAGACGACGTGGCAGCCGGCCTCCTCCAGCTTCCGCGCCCACTTGATGTTGGCCTGTTCGTCGAAGCGGGCCTTGATCTCGACGAGGACGAGGACCTGCTTGCCCGACTCGGCGGCGTCTATCAACGCGTCGACGATGGGCGAGTCGCCGGACGTCCGGTACAGCGTCTGCTTGATGGCCAGGACGTCCGGGTCGGCCGCGGCCTGTTCCATGAACGCCTGTACGGAGGTGGAGAAGGAGTCGTACGGGTGGTGCAGCAGGACGTCCCGCTCGCGCAGGGCGGCGAAGATGTCGGGCGCGGAGGCGGATTCGACCTCGGCGAGGTCCCGGTGGGTCCCGGCGACGAACTTGGGGAACTTCAGCTCGGGGTGGTCGAGGGTCGCGATGCGGAAGAGGGCGGTGAGGTCGAGCGGGCCGGGCAGCGGGTAGACCTCGGCGTCGGTGATCTTCAGTTCGCGTACGAGCAGGTCCAGGACGTACGGGTCGATGGTCTCCTCGACCTCCAGCCGTACGGGCGGGCCGAAGCGGCGCCGCATGAGCTCCTTCTCCAGTGCCTGGAGGAGGTTCTCCGCGTCGTCCTCCTCGACCTCCAGGTCCTCGTTGCGGGTCACGCGGAACATGTGGTGCGCGAGCACCTCCATGCCGGGGAAGAGCTCGTCCAGGTGCGCGGCGATGACGTCCTCCAGGGGGACGTAGCGCTGCGCCGACGCCTCCAGGAAGCGGGCGAGCAGGGGCGGGACCTTCACGCGCGCGAAGTGGTCGTGGCCGCTGACGGGGTTGCGGACGACCACGGCGAGGTTGAGCGAGAGCCCGGAGATGTACGGGAAGGGGTGTGCGGGGTCGACGGCCAGCGGGGTCAGCACGGGGAAGATCTGCTGCCGGAAGAGGGTGCGGAGCCGCTGCTGTTCCTTCTCGGTGAGCTCGGGCCAGCGGATCAGGTGGATGCCGTGCTCGGCGAGCTCGGGGGCGACGTCCTGCTGGTAGCAAGCGGCGTGGCGGGCCATGAGCTCGCGGGAGCGGTTCCAGATCAGCTCCAGGACCTCGCGGGGCTGGAGCCCGGAGGCGGAGCGGGTGGCCACGCCGGTGGCTATGCGCCGCTTGAGGCCGGCGACGCGGACCATGAAGAACTCGTCGAGGTTGCTCGCGAAGATCGCCAGGTAGTTCGCCCGTTCGAGGAGGGGCGTGGCCGGGTCCTCGGCCAGCTCCAGCACCCGCTCGTTGAAGGCCAGCCAGCTGCGCTCGCGGTCCAGGAACCGGCCCTGGGGCAGCGGCTCGTCGTCGGCCGCGCCGTAGGGGCCGTCCGGCCCGTATCCGTCCCCGGTGTCGTCGGCGTACGCGGCGTCACCGTAGGTACCCAGGTCCGAGGCGTCCAGGTCGGGCTCCAGCCCCGGTGTGGCCGGGGAGACGACCGCGTACGGGCGGTGCGCGGCGATGGAGCCGACCGAGGGCTGCGGGTTGCCGAAGCCGTCTCCCTGCGACCGGGGGGCGGGGTCGTGTGCCGGGGCGCCGGAGGACTGGGTCATGTCCTCATTGTTCCGCGCGAGGGGCGTCACGGGCGCGCCGGAGACGGGCGGGGCCGGAATTTCCGGGGCGGCGCGGAGCCTCCGGCCGGGGGCGTGGGGCACAGCGGGCTGCATTCGGTCAGACTCGCAACCGCTGTTGAATCAGGGGTAACGCCCACATGGCGCGCAGGGAAGCGGAACGTCATCCCGCAGGGTCGCCGTCAGGGGTGGGCGCGCCGCAGCCACCACACCGCGCCGGCGGCCAGCGCGGCCGCGAGGGAGAGCAGGACGCCCGCCTGGATGCCCTGCAGGGGCCACAGGTGGGAGGCCGGGTGGGAGTCGAGGTACCAGCCGGTGCCGCCGTGCTCGGCCGCGCACCGCGCGGGCGGGACGCCGACGCCGCAGTCGGGTTCGGGGACCCGCCCGCCGGAGCCGGTGAGGAGCCCCCGTTCGTATCGCCAGGCGGAGGTGTCGCCGGAGAGGCCCGGCATCTCGCGGCTCAACGTCGTCACCGGGTCGACCAGGTACGGCCGCAGCGCCTCCAGCGGCCAGTACACGACGGTCCAGGCCAGCGCGGTGACGGTCACCGCCGTGAGCGCGCGGCGGATCAGCAGCCCGGCGAGGGCGCCGAGGGCCACGGCGAACAGGGAGCTCGCGACGGGGGCGGCCCCGAGGGCGTCGAAGGAGTCGTACCAGAGCTGGCCGGGCAGCAGGCTGCCGGAGTCGACACCGCTCACCGAACGCCAGGTCCAGGTGTAGAGCGCCGAGAGGGCGGAGACCCCGGCGAGGGCGGCCGCGGCCGGCAGGGCGAGCTTGGCCAGGAGCCAGTGCGCCGGGGAGACCGACTGTGTCCAGGCGACCCGGTAGGTGCCGCTCTCCAGCTCGCGCGCCACCACCGGTCCCGCCACGAACACGCCGATCAGCAGGGGCAGGTACTCGACCAGGAGTCCGTTGTAGTGCAGGACGTCGCCGTAGCCGGACCGGAACCGCTCGACGGCGGCCCACTGCGTCATGCAGGTGTCCGGGTCGTCGCACGCCGTGCGCAGGCCGTGGACGTCGACGTAGCCGGTCATCGCGTCGCGCAGCCACACCAGCTCGGTGCAGAGCGCGAGGAGGACGCCGAGCGCGATCCAGGAGGTGGCCCGGTGCTGGCGCCAGGCGACCCACAGCAGGCCGCGCAGCGCGGCCGTGGCGGCGGGGGTACCGGCGCTCGTGGCCGTCGTCGTGTTCATGCCGTCGCCTTCCCGGCGCGGGGCTCGGCGCTGGGCGCGAGGAGCGGTGGGGCGTCGGGGGCGCGCAGGTGGGCGAGGAGCAGCTCCTCCAGGGAGGGTTCCGAGGCCCGCCACTGCCCGCCGACGGGACCCTCGGTCCGTACGAGCGCGGTCAGCTGGCGGCCGGTGACGCGCGACTCCACGACCGTGTGCGCGGCGAACTCCCGGGGCGGGCCGTCGGCCTCGTGCCGGCCGACGAGCAGGGTGTGGGCGGCGAGCAGGTCCTCGACCTCGCCCGCGAGCCGCACCCGGCCGTCGGCTATCAGCAGGAGGTAGTCGCAGACCCCGTCGAGGTCGGCCAGGACGTGCGAGGCCAGGACGACGGTGGTGGCGTGCTCGGCGGCCTGGGCCATGAGGGCGGCCGTCATCTCGTGGCGCACGAGCGGATCGAGGTCGGCCATCGGCTCGTCCAGGAGCAGCAGCACGGGCCGTTTGCCGATGGCGAGGGCGAGGGCCACGCGGGAGCGCTGGCCGCCGGAGAGGTCGCCCACGCGCGCGTGCGAGGAGAGGCCGCCACCGCTCACGAGCCGCTCGGCGGCGGCCTGGTCCCAGCTGCCGGGGTTGAGCTCGCGGCCCATGCGCAGGGTGTCGGCGATCGTGAACCGTGGGTAGAGCGGCTTGTCCTGGGACAGGAAGGCGACGCGCGGGCGTACGGCCGGGTCGCCGGGGCGGGCGCCGAAGACGGTGAGCGAGCCCTCGGTGGGCCGCCGCAGGCCGGCCGCGAGGGACAGCAGCGTCGACTTGCCGGCGCCGTTGGGGCCGACGAGCGCGCAGACGCGGCCGGCGGGCAGCCGGAAGGAGCAGTCGCGCAGCGCCCAGCGGCGCCGGTAACGCGCTCCCAGGCCGACCGCTTCCACGGCGGTGCGTCCGGGCTGGAAGGTCAGGCCGGTCATCCGCTGGTCCCCTTGTCCGCTTCGTACGAATGGCCTGCCGCGGCGTCGCCGAAGCTCTCCTCCAGGACGGAGGCGACCAGGGCGGCCACGTCCTCCCGGTCGAGCCCGGCGGTGCGGGCGCGCCGCGTCCAGTCGGCGAGTTCGGCGCGCAGGGGCGAGTCGGCGGCGGCCTGCGGGCGGGCCAGCGAGCGCCGCACGAAGGTGCCGAGCCCCGGGCGCGCCTCGACGAGGCCCTCGCGGTCGAGTTCCCGGTACGCCTTCAGGACGGTGTTGGGGTTGATGGCCGTGGCCGCGACGACCTCTTTGGCCGTGGGCAGCTTGTCGCCGGGGGTGAGCAGGCCGAGCCGCAGGGCCTGCTTCACCTGGTGGACGATCTGGAGGTAGGTGGCGACACCGCTGCGCCGGTCGATGCGGAACTCGACCACGCGCCTCACCCTTCCACTATGTGACTAAATGATGTCCCGTAAGC
>NZ_JAGGOL010000182.1 GCF_018614525.1 Streptomyces sp. ISL-11 | reverse complement strand
CGGTGGGGGCGCCCGGGGTGGCCGAGGCGGCGGCGCTGCTGGCCGCCGGGCCGGGCGGTGCCCTGGTGGTGACGAAACGGAAGTCGGCGCGGGTGACGTGCGCCGTCGCGCGCGGCCCCGCGTGCTCGGGGCCGGCGGGCCGTCAGTAACGTCGGGGGACCGGGCCCGCGCCCGGTCCGCACCGAGTCCAGGAGAAGAGAAGGTGGCCCGCGGCCATGCACACACCCAGTGAACCCGACCTGCGGCACCACGGTGACGCCGAAGTGCGGGGCGGCGGCGCGGAACTGACCGACCTCGCGGTCAACGTGCGCGCCGGTACGCCCCCGCTGTGGCTGCGCGAGCACATAGCCGCGTCGCTGGACGGGCTGGCCGCCTACCCGGACGGGCGGGCGGCGCGGCGGGCGGTGGCCGAGCGGCACGGCCTGCCGGAGGAGCGGGTGCTGCTGACGGCGGGGGCGGCGGAGGCGTTCGTCCTGCTGGCCCGGGCGCTGAAGGTGCGGCGGCCGGTCGTGGTGCACCCGCAGTTCACGGAGCCGGAGGCCGCGCTGCGGGACGCCGGGCACACGGTGGAGCGGGTGCTGCTGGATCCGGAGGACGGTTTCCGCCTCGATCCGCGGGCGGTGCCGGGCGACGCGGACCTGGTGGTGGTCGGCAATCCCACCAACCCCACCTCTGTCCTGCATCCCGCGCAGGCGCTGGCGCAGCTGGCCCGCCCGGGGCGGACGCTGGTGGTGGACGAGGCGTTCATGGACGCGGTGCCGGGCGAGCGCGAGTCCCTGACGTCCCGTACGGACCTGCCGGGGCTGGTCGTGCTGCGCAGCCTCACCAAGACCTGGGGGCTGGCGGGGCTGCGCATCGGCTACGTACTGGCCTCGCCGGGCACCATAGCCCGGCTGGAGCGGGCGCAGCCGCTGTGGCCGGTGTCGTCCCCGGCGCTGGCGGCGGCGGAGGTGTGCAGCGCTCCCCCGGCACTGGCCGAGGCCGCGCACGCGGCGCACCACCTGGCCGCCGACCGGGCTCATCTGACGGCGGCGCTGGCGCGGTTCGAGGACGTGCGCGTGTACGGTCCGGCGGCCGGCCCGTTCCTGCTGGTCCGGCTGCCGGACGCGGCGGCGGTACGGTCCCGGCTGCGGGGGCTGGGGTTCGCGGTCCGGCGCGGTGACACGTTTCCGGGCCTGGGCCCGGACTACCTCCGCCTGGCGGTCCGGGATCGCACGACGACGGACCGCTTCGCGGAGGCACTGACGGAGGCGCTGGCGGGGGCGTAGCCCAGCGGGCGGGCGGTGCGGGCGGGGCGCGTGCGGTCGGCGTGCGGTCCTGCCGGGACTTCTGCCGCGGTCGGCCTGCCGACGGGCGGCCGCGCCGGGGTCCGGGGCGGGGACGACGGACCGCTTCGCGGAAGCACCGGCCGAGGCGCTGACCGGACGGTCGGCCCTGCCGCGAGGGCAGTTCGTTCCGCTCGGATCGGACCCACCGGCGGGCGGCCGCGCGAGGCGGTCCGGGACCGGACCGGTCACGGACCGCTTCCCGGGAGCACCCGCCCGGCCGTCAGTCCTGCCCGCGAGCCGCCGCTCGGCGACGCGTGACGGCGAGCGCGCCGCCGCCCGCCGCCACGAGGAGGGCGGCCGCGCCCGCGAGGTAGGGCGTGAGGGAACTGCCGCCGGTCTCGGCGAGGTTCTTCCCGGCGGGCGCGGCCGAGGCATGGGCCGCGGTCTGCGGCTTGAGGCCGGTGTTCTTCGCGCCGGGCGTGGCCGGCGCGGCCTCGGGCGTCTCGCAGGTGGCCTCGGCGAGGGTGACCCGGCCCCGGACCTCGGCGACGTTGAGCTTCAGGGGGTTGACGGAGACGGTGAGGCCGAGGGCGGCGGCCGCGGCCGTACGCGACGTGGTGGTGGTCCTCGACAGGTCGAGCCGCACCTCGCCCACGCCGGGCACCTCGACCTTGGTCGTACCGCCCGTGGTGAGCGTGACCTTCTTGCCGAGCACGGAGACCGCTCCGAGGAGGTTCGCGGTGGCGGCCGGCTTGCCGCCGGCCTCGCACACGGCCCGGGAGGTGACCTGCTGGACCTCGATGAGCGGGAGCAGTGGCAGCCCGGGGATGCGGATCTTGGCGTGGACGAGGTTGGCGTATCCCTCGGACCTCCGGCGGTCGGCGGTGGCGCGGGCGGTGGCGGTGTCGGCGCGCAGGACGTCGACGGGTCTGCCCTGCTCGACGCCGTCGAGGGTGACGGTGAGCGTGGTCCGGGCGGCCTCGGCGGGTGCGTGCACCTCGTTGAGGGAGGTGGTGAGCGGTACGTGGACGCTCTTGTCGAGCAGCGCGACGTCGAGTCCGGTGCGCAGGACGACGGCGCCGGACCTGCCTCCGGTGGTGCCGCCGGTGGCATGCGCGGGGCCGGTGGCGGCGGCCGCAGCGGCCGGGACCGCGAGGGAGAGCGTGGCGGCGACGGCCGCGAAGCGGCGTGCGGGCATGCCGAAGGAGGCGATGGTGGTGCTGGACACGTGTGGGAAACCTTCACAGCAGGCGTGGAGCCGTCGGCGCGGCCCATGGGGGACATCGCACGCGCCGACGGCGGGACCCCGCCATATTTGACCTCGGGAGGGTGAACGGGCGGCACCCTGACGCCAGTTCATCCGAACGGGTAGGTTTCGCAGCCGCATTCGATTCGGCCGGCGCGAGGGTCCCTCCCCGCCACCCGGGTCACCCCCGTTTCGGCGGCCGGCCGGGGGTCAGCTCACCACCCGACCCCGCAGCACCACCCGTCGCGGCGTGCCGAGCACCCGGACGTCCGCGCGGGGATCCGTGGCGTAGACGACCAGGTCGGCCGGGGCACCCTCCTCCAGCCCCGGGCGGCCCAGCCACTCGCGGGCGCCCCAGGCCGCCGCCGTCAGGGCGGCCGTCGGCGGGACGCCGGCCTTGACGAGCTCCGCGACCTCCTGGCCGACCAGGCCGTGGGCGAGCGAGCCGCCCGCGTCGGTGCCGACGAAGACCGGTATGCCGGCGTCGTAGGCGGCGCGCACCGTCTCGTAGCGCCGCTCGTGCAGCCGGCGCATATGGGCGGACCAGCGCGGGAACTTCTTCTCGCCGCCGTCCGCCAGCCGCGGGAACGTCGCGATGTTGACCAGGGTCGGCACGATCGCGACCCCGCGCTCGGCGAAGAGCGGGATCGTCTCCTCGGTCAGCCCCGTCGCGTGCTCGATGCAGTCGATGCCCGCCTCCACCAGCGGCGCGAGCGACTCCTCCGCGAAGCAGTGCGCGGTGACCCGCGCCCCCAGCCGGTGCGCCTCGGCGATCGCGGCCTCGACCTCGCCGCGCGGCCAGCACGCCGACAGATCACCCGTCTCCCGGTCGAGCCAGTCCCCGACGAGCTTGACCCAGCCGTCCCCGCGCCGGGCCTCGCGGGCCACGTAGGCCACCAGGTCCTCGGGCTCGATCTCGTGCGCGTAGTTGCGGATGTACCGGCGCGTACGGGCGATGTGGCGGCCCGCGCGGATGATGCGGGGCAGGTCCTCGCGGTCGTCGATCCACCGGGTGTCCGAGGGGGATCCGGCGTCGCGCAGCAGCAGCGCGCCCGCGTCGCGGTCGGTCAGCGCCTGTTTCTCACTGGTCGACTCGTCGACCGGGCCGTGCGCGTCCAGGCCCACGTGGCAGTGCGCGTCCACCAGGCCGGGCAGCGCCCAGCCCTCGATGGTGGTGACGTCGCGCGCCCCCGCCGGCCGCTCGAAGGTGATCCTCCCGCCGACGGCCCACAGCTCGTCGCGCACCCCGTCCTCCGGGTCCGCGCCGACGAGCACCCGCCCCTTGATGTGCAGCACATCACTGTCGCTCATGACGGCACTGTACGAGCCCGTTACCGCGCCGCGCCAAGGGCCCCGTACCGAGATCGGGGCGAGCCCGGCCGATCGGCCCGGCGAATTAACCCCCGCATTGCTCCCTATTTATTTCGCAGCTGACTTCCCGGCATTCTCTTGCCCCCATTATTCGACCCTAAACGCAGAGATTTTATTGCGGTCGCAACCCAGCCTCTCCCCTGTGACGCACTCCACAAAATCCGCCCGCTTTGCCCGGAAAACACCGGACAAATCACCGCATCTCGCCCGCATCTCGCGGGCCCGCACACCCCCGCGCGATAACACAACAGCCTCGCCCGTGGAAAGCCGACGCCGCCATGCATTTTTCGATTCAGCTCGGTAAATTCACTCCTCATGACCGCCGCACAAGCAGACCTTGCACGTGCCCACAGAGAATTCTCGGAATTGCCGGAGGGACTGACACTCGACACCCCCGGCGTCGAGGACGGAGCCGCGATCTGGCGCATCGCCCGCGACTCCGGGGCCCTGGACCTCAACTCCTCGTACAGCTACCTGCTGTGGTGCCGCGACTTCGCCGCCACCTCCGCCGTGGCCCGCCGCCCCGACGGCGAGCCGGCCGGTTTCATCACCGGCTACGTACGCCCCGAGCGCCCCGGCACCCTCGTGATCTGGCAGGTGGCCGTCGACCACGCCTGGCGCGGCCGGGGCCTGGCCGCCGCGCTGCTGGACGGACTGGTCGCCCGCACCGCCCGGGAGCTGGGCGTCCAGGGGATCGAGACCACCGTCACGCCGGACAACACCGCCTCGAACCGGCTGTTCGCCTCCTTCGCCGAGCGCCACGCGGCCCCCGTGGAGCGGCGGGTCCTCTTCGACGGCGGGCTGTTCCCCGACGGCGGGCACGAGCCCGAGGTGCTCCACCGCATCGGACCCCTCCCGCTCTGACCCGGCCCGGCCCGCCGAACGGGCCCGCGAGCCCGCCCCCACCACCGACTTCCCTGGAGCCTGTCGTGACCATCACCCCGCCCGCCCTGAGCGTCTTCGAGACCCTGGAGTCGGAGGTGCGCAGCTACTGCCGCAGCTGGCCCGCCGTCTTCGACCGCGCGCAGGGCAGCCGCATGTACGACGAGGACGGCCACACCTACCTCGACTTCTTCGCCGGCGCCGGCGCGCTCAACTACGGCCACAACAACCCGGTGCTCAAACGCGCCCTGCTCGATTACCTCGAACGCGACGGCGTCACCCACGGCCTGGACATGGGCACGACCGCCAAGCGCGCGTTCCTGGAGTCCTTCCAGGACCTGGTGCTGCGCCCGCGCGACCTGCCGTACAAGGTCATGTTTCCCGGCCCGACGGGCACCAACGCCGTGGAGGCCGCGCTCAAGCTGGCCCGCAAGGTCAAGGGCCGCGAGGCGATCGTCTCCTTCACCAACGCCTTCCACGGCATGTCGCTGGGCTCGCTCGCCGTCACCGGCAACGCCTTCAAGCGGGCCGGCGCGGGCATCCCGCTGGTGCACGGCACCCCGATGCCGTTCGACAACTACTTCGACGGCCAGGTGCCGGACTTCCTGTGGTTCGAGCGGCTGCTGGAGGACCAGGGCTCGGGCCTGAACCAGCCGGCCGCCGTCATCGTCGAGACGGTGCAGGGCGAGGGCGGCATCAACGTCGCCCGCCCGGAGTGGCTGCGCGCCCTCGCCGACCTGTGCGAGCGCCGCGACATGCTGCTGATCGTCGACGACATCCAGATGGGCTGCGGCCGCACCGGCGGGTTCTTCTCCTTCGAGGAGGCGGGCATCACGCCCGACATCGTGACCCTGTCGAAGTCCATCGGCGGCTACGGCATGCCGATGTCGCTGACCCTCTTCAAGCCGGAGCTGGACGTCTGGGAGCCGGGCGAGCACAACGGCACCTTCCGCGGCAACAACCCCTCCTTCGTCACCGCCGCCGCGGCCCTGGACGCGTACTGGGCCGACGGCCAGATGGAGAAGCAGACCCTCGTCCGCGGCGAGCAGGTCGAGCAGGCGCTGCGCGCCATCTGCGCCGAGCTCACCGGACCGGCCGCGCGGTACCGCGGCCGGGGCCTGGTCTGGGGCCTGGAGTTCACCGACAAGGCGCGCGCCACGGCCGTCGCCGCGCGGGCCTTCGAACTCGGCCTGCTGATCGAGACCTCCGGCCCGGAGAGCGAGGTCGTCAAGCTGCTGCCCGCGCTGACCATCTCCCCCGACGAGCTGGACGAGGGCCTGCGGATCCTGGCCCGCGCGGTCCGCGAGACCGCCTGAGAACCCCGACCTCACCCCCCACAGAAAGGCAGGAAAACCATGCTCGTCCGTTCCCTCAAGGACATCGAAGGCACCGACCGGCACGTCAAGGCCAAGTCGGGCACCTGGGAGAGCAAGCGCATCGTGCTCGCCAAGGAGCGCGTCGGCTTCTCGCTGCACGAGACCGTCCTCTACGCGGGCACCGAGACGTCCATGTG
The DNA here is from genome assembly GCF_018614525.1 of Streptomyces sp. ISL-11. Lineage (GTDB taxonomy): Bacteria > Actinomycetota > Actinomycetes > Streptomycetales > Streptomycetaceae > Streptomyces. Next base: position 2,857 of record NZ_JAGGOL010000182.1, on the reverse strand, counting down.
GTACGCCAACCACATCGAGGCCGTGCTGTGCGTGGAGGGCGAGGCCGAGCTCACCGACGACGAGACCGGCGAGAAGCACTGGATCGCGCCGGGCACCATGTACCTCCTCGACGGCCACGAGCGGCACACCCTGCGCCCGAAGACCGACTTCCGCTGCGTCTGCGTCTTCAACCCGCCGGTCACCGGCCGCGAGGACCACGACGAGAACGGCGTCTACCCGCTGCTGACGGAGGAGGTCTGAGCGATGACGACGGCCACGGTCAGCGACCTCTACCCCACGCGCGGCGCCACCGAGGTGGCGGTCCCCCGCCGGGATCCGGTGGTGTGGTCCGAGCCGGGCGCCCCGGGGCCCGTCGACGCGGCGCGGTTGCGGGACTACGACCGCGACGGCTTCCTGACGGTCGACCAGATCATCACGCCGGACGAGGTGGCGCTCTACCGCGCCGAACTGGACCGGCTGGTCGCCGATCCGGCGGTACGGGCCGACGAGCGCTCCATCGTCGAGCCGGCGTCGGACGCCGTGCGCTCGGTGTTCGAGGTGCACAGAATCAGCGAGGTCTTCGCCGGCCTGGCGCGCGACCCGCGGGTGGTGGGCCGGGCCCGGCAGATCCTCGGCTCGGACGTCTACGTCCATCAGTCCCGGATCAACGTCAAGCCGGGCTTCGGCGCCTCCGGTTTCTACTGGCACTCGGACTTCGAGACCTGGCACGCCGAGGACGGGCTGCCGCGGATGCGCACGGTGTCGGTCTCGATCGCGCTGACCGAGAACCACGACACCAACGGCGGGCTGATGATCATGCCCGGCTCGCACCGGACGTTCCTGGGCTGCGCGGGGGAGACGCCGCGCGACAACTACAAGCGGTCGCTGCGCATGCAGGACGCGGGCACGCCCTCCGACGAGGCCCTGACGGGCTTCGCCGCGGAGCACGGGATCAAGCTGTTCACGGGCCCGGCGGGCTCGGCGACCTGGTTCGACTGCAACTGCATGCACGGATCCGGCGACAACATCACGCCGTTCCCACGCAGCAACGTCTTCCTCGTCTTCAACAGCGTGGAGAACACGGCGGTGGAACCCTTCGCGGCACCGGTCCGACGCCCGGAGTTCATAGGGGCGCGGGACTTCACGCCGGTGGGGTGACGCGGCCCGGCCGGGTTCCGGGGGCGGCCCCGTCATGGGGCCGCCCCCGCCCGTACGTCCCGTGCGGCGCTCACCGAGGTGAGACGAACCCGCTCTCGTACGCGGCGATGACCGCCTGCGTGCGGTTGCGGACGCCCAGTTTGGCGAGCGCGCCCGCCACGTGCGTCTTGACCGTCGCCGCGCCCAGCGTCAGCTCCCGCGCGATCTCGGCGTTCGACAGCCCGGCCGCCATCAGGCTCAGCACCTCCGCCTCCCGCTCCGACAGCCGCGCCCGCAGCTCGCTCGCCGCGTTCCGGGCGTCGCGGGCGCCGGCGTGCTCGGCGGCCAGCGCGCGGACGGCGGCGGGGAAGAGAAGCGAGTCGCTGCGCGCCACCAGCCGCACCGCCTGGACGAGTTCGTCGGCACCCGCCCGCTTGAGCAGGAAGCCGCTGGCCCCGGCGCGCAGCGCGTCGTACACGTAGCTGTCGTTCTCGAAGGTGGTCACGACGACGACGCGCGGCGGGTCGTCCATGGTGGCCAGCACCTGCTCCGTGGCGCGGATGCCGTCGATCTCGGGCATCCTGACGTCCATCAGGACGATGTCGGGGCGCGTCTGGCGGATCACGGACACCGCCTCAGCGCCGGTCCTGGCCTCGCCGACGACCTCCAGATCCGGCTCGGCGCCGAGGATGGCGCGCAGGGCGGTGCGGACCAGGTGCTCGTCGTCGGCGAGGACGACTCGGATGGGGCGCGCGGGGCCGCCGCCGGGTATCTCGTCGGGCATGGCGATCAGCTTAGAGAGGCGCCGACACCCGGGGAATTCGGTGGCTTGCCTTCCGCTTTGCGGGGATGATCGCGGTATGTCACGCACGTTCGATCATCTGGTGGCCGAGGCGGAGTCGGTGTCGGTCGAGGGCTGGGACTTCTCCTGGCTGGACGGCCGGGCCACCGAGCAGCGCCCGTCGTGGGGCTACCAGCGCACGATGAGCGACCGCCTGTCCCGCGCGTCGGCCGCGCTGGACGTCCAGACGGGCGGCGGCGAGGTGCTCGCCGGGGCCGCGAAGCTGCCTCCGCTGATGGTCGCCACCGAGTCCTGGCCGCCCAACGTCGCCAAGGCGACGAAGCTGCTGCACCCGCTCGGCGCCGTCGTCGTCGCGGACGCGGACGAGCCGCCGCTGCCGTTCGCCGACGAGGCGTTCGACCTGGTGACCAGCCGCCACCCGGTGACGGTGTGGTGGGAGGAGATCGCCCGTGTGCTGCGGCCCGGCGGCACGTACCTCGCCCAGCACGTGGGCCCGGCGAGCGTCTTCGAGCTGGTCGAGTACTTCCTGGGGCCGCAGCCCGAGGACGTGCGGCGCGCCCGTCACCCCGACGACGCGCGGCGGGACGCGGAGGCCGCCGGTTTCGAGGTCGTCGACCTGCGCTCGGAGTCCCTGCGCACCGAGTTCCTCGACATCGGCGCGGTGATCTACTTCCTGCGGAAGGTGATCTGGATGGTCCCCGGCTTCACCGTCGGCCGTCACCGCGACCGGCTGCGGGAGCTGCACGACCGGATCGAGGCGGAGGGTCCGTTCACCGCCACCACCACCCGCTGTCTGATCGAGGCGCGCAAGCCCGCCTGACCGGCGGGGTCAGCGCCCGCCGAGCGGCAGGCGCACCGCCAGCCGCCACACTCCGTCCCGCTCCCCCGCGTCGCTGGCGCCGCGCAGCAGCCGGGCGCGCTCGGCGATGCCCAGGAGG
>NZ_JAGGOL010000181.1 GCF_018614525.1 Streptomyces sp. ISL-11 | reverse complement strand
GTCCCGGGCGAAGCGGCGCACGGTCGCGGGGCGGGCCGTGGGCCCCGCCGTGGCCGCCGTGGGCGGGACGGGGACGAACGGTGGCGGGACGAGCGCGGCGTAGGCCGCCGGGTCGGCGTAGCCGGCGCAGGGCGTCAGGCGCTGCCCGTCCAGCCGCGCCGGGTGGGTCGCGCAGGCCGATTCCGCGACCGAGGCGGGCACGACGCGGGTGTCGTACGGGCAGACCATCCACACCGGCAGCTCGGCCAGCAGCACATTGAGCCCGGATTCCATACGCTGCCACTCGGCGACCTGGCGGACGGATCTGCCGCTCCACACCGGCTCGGCGATCATTCGCGTCCGCCGGCCGGGCCGGGCACGGCGGTCGTGGTAGCGCAGGAAGGCGGCGACCCGCTCGACGGGCCGGCGGCCGAAGTAGGCCGTCTCGGCGGTGTCCAGGGCGTGCGCGTCCTTGCCCAGCGAGGACCGCAGCAGATCGATGTTGGCGGGCGCCGTCGCGGCCAGGACGGGTTCGCCCGCCGCCAGCCCGGCCTCCACGAAGGGGACCGCCATCGCGAGGAAGTCCTCGTCGCTGCCGTAGAGACAGGCGTGGTGCACGAAAGGGGACCCCTCGGTGCGGTCAGCAGGCATGCGCGGCTCCCAGCCGGAGTCCCGGCGTCCGGTCCCATCCGATGAGCGTGATCACGTGCAGCAGGTGGGGCGGCAGCCCGGTCAGCTCGACGGTGCAGTGGCGGGCGGCGCGCGCCCTGGCGAAGGTCATCAGCAGCCGCAGCCCGGCCAGGTCGAGGAACTCCACCCGGGACATCTCCAGGTGGACGTCGCCGCGCACGGACGCGACGGACTGCAGGGCGTCCCTCAGGTGGCGGTGCGAATCGGCGTCGACCACTCCCTCGATCCGCAGGCCGGACGGGCTGTAGGTGGGGACGACGGTCAGTTCGGCCGTGCGGACGACAGGATCCACTTCGACGCTCCTGAGATGGGCCGATGCGAAGGCGTCCAGAGCGGCGGGATCGCAGCGGCGGATGTCGTACTGGCACACCGCCAGCGCCTGGCCGGAGCTGAACTCGTCGGCCAGCAGGGCTTCGTAACGCAGCAGCCGGGAGATGTCCGGCCCGTCGCGCAGGACACCGCACAGGTCACCGGTGACACGCAGGGCGCGGTAGCCCTCGCTGCGGGAGCGGTCGGCGGCCGCCCGGAGGCGGCCCAGTAACGCGGCGGGGTCCAACTTCCCGCGCCCCGGCGAGAGCTCGGCCGGGCCGATGACCTCCACCCGGCCGTCCAGGTCCCCGGGAACGCCGGTCAGCCGGCACTGCTCCAGCAGCGCCCGGGGGCCCGGGGGGCCGTCGGCACCGCTGAGATAGAGGATCTTGTGCTCGGCGTCGAGGCCCCCGAGCACGAAGTCCCGCAGGATCGAGGCCCGCTCCTCGTCCGACGCGAACAGCAGACACGCGTGGTCGCCGGGGCGGAGGTCACCGACGTGGACCCGGCGGTGCACGCCGTAAGGAGGGACCATGCGTGGATTATCGACCCCGGCCGCGACGCAGGGAAGGCCGCACGAAAAAATGCCCCCCGCTTATGCGGGAGGCATTCTTTCTGCTGTACCCCCGACCGGATTCGAACCGGCGCTACCGCCTTGAGAGGGCGGCGTGCTAGGCCGCTACACAACGGGGGCTAGCTACATATTGCAGAGCGATTGCTCTCTGCGCTGGGATACCAGGACTCGAACCTAGACTAAGGGAACCAGAAACCCTCGTGCTGCCAATTACACCATATCCCATGGTGACAACCAGTACCCCCGACCGGATTCGAACCGGCGCTACCGCCTTGAGAGGGCGGCGTGCTAGGCCGCTACACAACGGGGGCCCTAGCGATCCATTCGTCGTCGCCTCCAGAATTACCTGGATGGTGACGGATTCAGGATCTGTACCCCCGACCGGATTCGAACCGGCGCTACCGCCTTGAGAGGGCGGCGTGCTAGGCCGCTACACAACGGGGGCTCGCACTGCGCTTTACTACTTCAGCTACTTTAGCAAAAGAATTTCCGGAGAATTTCTTTTGCTGGGGTACCAGGACTCGAACCTAGACTAAGGGAACCAGAAACCCTCGTGCTGCCAATTACACCATACCCCACCAGAACTCGACCTCTATGAAGGGGTCTTGTTCGGCTTGCTCCGTCCGTTCCGGCCTCTCGGCCCTCTCGGGCGGCGCAGGAAGAACATTACCCGAAGGTGGACGGGGCTCCAAAACCGTTAACCCGCCGCAGCAGGCCCGGCAGCTCCGCGAGGCCCCCGATCCGGCGCACACCGTCAGGTAGGGGGACATCCTCCCCGCCCGCACGGTCCAGCCACACCCCGCACAGGCCGGCGTCCCGGGCGCCGACGGCGTCGCCGTCCAGCTGGTCGCCCACGTAGGCGACCTCCCCCGGTGGCAGCCGCAGCCGGGCGCAGACCGTGAGGAACGCCTCCGCGGCGGGCTTGGCGCAGCCGAGGCGGTCCGCGCCCACCACGCGCTCGAACCGCCGGTGGATGCCGAGGGTGCGCAGCTTGCGCTTCTGGTGGGCGGTGGAGGCGTTGGAGAGCACCGCCTGCCGCAGGTGCGGGGCCAGGGCGTCCAGGGCGGGCCGGGCGTCCGGGAAGAGGGTCCAGCAGGCTTCGTAATGGCGTACGTAGCGGCCGAACCAGGCATCCGCCTCGGAATCGCCCAGCGGCAACCCCAGGAAGGCGCGTGCGCGCTCCCGGCGGTGCTCGCGGAACCCGAGCTCGCCGGCGGTGAAACGGGCGTACTGCGCTTCCATCACGGAACGCCAGAGGCCGAGGGCCCGCTCCGCGGATTCGTACCGCGAGAGCAGGCCCTCGGCCTCCAGATGGCGCAACACACCGGCCCGGTCGGAGCCGGTGTAGTCGAAGAGGGTGTCGTCGACGTCCCAGAGGATCGCGCGGATGGGCATACCGCCGACGGTAGCGGCGTCCGGGCTTGTTTCGGCTGAGCTCAGCCGAAACAAGCCCGTCCGGCGCCGCGCCGTTACGCCGCCAGCTTCGCCAGCGCCGCGTCCACGCGGGCCAGCGTGCGCTCGCGGCCGAGGATCTCCAGGGACTCGAAGAGCGGCAGGCCGACCGTGCGGCCGGTGGCCGCGACGCGGACCGGCGCCTGGGCCTTGCCGAGCTTCAGGCCGTGCTCCTCACCGGCGGCGAGAACGGCCGCCTTGAGAGCCTCGGCGTTCCATTCCGCGGTCTCCAGCTTGGCGCGCGCGGTGCGCAGCAGCGCGTCCGAGCCCTCCTTCATCGCCTTGGCCCAGGACGCCTCGTCATGCGCCGGCTCGTCGAGGAAGAAGAAGTCGACGTTGGCGGTGATGTCGGAGAGGACCGTCAGACGGGTCTGCGCGTGCGGGGCGATGGCCTCGAAGACCGCCTGGTCGAATGCCTCGGGGGCCCACGGGGCGAACGGGGCCTTCAGCCAGGGGCCGCACGCCTCGATGAACGCCTTCACGTCCATGCGGCGCATGTGGTCGCCGTTGATCGACTCGCACTTCTTGAGGTCGAAGCGGGCCGGGTTGGCGTTGACGTCCTTGATGTCGAACGCCGCGACCATCTCGTCCATCGTGAAGATGTCCTGGTCGGCCGAGAGGGACCAGCCGAGGAGGGAGAGGTAGTTCAGCAGGCCCTCGGGGAGGAAGCCGCGCTCCCGGTAGAGGTTCAGCGACGCCTGGGGGTCGCGCTTGGAGAGCTTCTTGTTGCCCTCGCCCATGACGTACGGGAGGTGGCCGAAGGCGGGGATCTCCTTGGCGATGCCCAGCTCGATCAGCGCCTTGTAGAGCGCGATCTGCCGCGGGGTGGAGGACAGCAGGTCCTCGCCGCGCAGGACGTGCGTGATCTCCATCAGGGCGTCGTCGACGGGGTTGACGAGCGTGTACAGCGGGGCGCCGTTGGCCCGGACGATGCCGTAGTCCGGCACGTTCTCCGGGGTGAAGGTCAGTTCGCCGCGGACCAGGTCCGTGAAGGTGATCGGCTCGTCGGGCATCCGGAAGCGCACGATCGAGGCGCGGCCCTCGGCCTCGTAGGCCGCCTCCTGCTCGGGCGTCACGACCCGGCAGGTGCCGTCGTAGCCGGACGGCTTGCCGGCGGCGCGGGCGGCGTCGCGGCGGGCGTCGAGCTCCTCGGCGGTGCAGTAGCAGCGGTAGGCGTAACCGCCCTCCAGCAGCTTGCGCGCGACGTCCTGGTAGATGTCCATGCGCTGCGACTGGCGGTACGGCGCGTGGGGGCCGCCGACCTCGGGGCCCTCGTCCCAGTCGAAGCCCAGCCAGCGCATCGAGTCCAGCAGCTGCTGGTACGACTCCTCCGAGTCGCGGGCCGCGTCGGTGTCCTCGATACGGAAGACCAGGGTGCCGCCGTGGTGGCGGGCGAACGCCCAGTTGAACAGGGCGGTGCGGACCAGGCCCACATGGGGGTTGCCGGTCGGCGAGGGACAGAAACGGACGCGTACAGGGGATGCGCTAGCCACGCTTGATCACCTTATTGGTGAGAGTGCCGATGCCTTCGATGGTGACGGCGACCTCGTCGCCGACGTTCAGGGGTCCGACGCCGGCCGGGGTGCCGGTGAGGACGACATCGCCGGGGAGCAGCGTCATCGCCTCGGTGAGGTGGACGATCAGGTCCTCGATGGAGCGCGCCATGTCACTGGTGCGGCCCAGCTGGCGCTGTTCGCCGTTGACCGTGCACATGATCCCGAGGTCGCTCGGGTCGAGCTCGGTCTCCACCCAGGGGCCGAGCGGGCAGGAGGTGTCGAAGCCCTTGGCCCGCGCCCACTGCTTCTCGCGCTGCTGGACGTCACGCGCGGTGACGTCGTTGGCGCAGGTGTAGCCGAAGATGACGTCCTTGACGCGCTCGCGCGGGACCTCGCGGCACATGCGGCCGATGACCACGGCCAGCTCGGCCTCGTGGTGCAGCTCGTTGGAGAAGGTGGGGTACTCGATGGCGGCGCCGGGCCCGATCACCGAGGTGGTGGGCTTGAAGAAGGCCACGGGGGCATCGCCGACCTCGTTGCCCAGCTCGGCGGCGTGCTCGGCGTAGTTGCGGCCGATGGCGACGACCTTGTTGGGCAGAACGGGCGACAGCAGCCGGACCTTGTCCAGGGGGACCTTGGTACCGGAGCGCTCGAAGTCGCCGTAAGGGATGCCCTTGATGATGTCGAGGACGGGACCGCCCTCCGTGGAGGCGTCCCCTTCCACGACCCCGTAGCCGACGTTGCCGTCGATGGAGAACCTGGCGATGCGCACGGGAAGCTGCTGCCCCTATCTGATCCGGCCGGAGTCTGACACCTCAGGCTATCGCGGGGGCCGGGTGCGCCCCGTGCGCCACCGGGGTTCAGCCCTGGGGGGCCTGGGGCTCGGGGGCCGTCATCAGGACGGTGCGGCGCGGGTTGGCGGTCACCTGCGGCAGTTCGGCGGCGTGCACCAGGGGTTCGGCGGTGCGCAGGGCCTGGGCGTCGTCGAGGTGCGCGAGCGTCGTGCGGCGCGGGTTGGCGGTCTTGCGGAGCACCTTGGCCTTGGGCTTGGCCGTCTTCGTCGTCTTCGTGGTCTGCACTTGCTGCCTCGCGGTGTCGTGGGTGCGCGCTGTCGTTCTCGCGTCCTGTGTAAAGAACCAGGCTAGGCGCGCCTATCCCCCGCCGTCGGCGAGAGAAGTCATCGGTTGCTTGTGAGTTTGCTCACGAGCGGTGCGAAATATGCCGCAAAGCGGGCGGGGTTTCCGTCACCGCGAAACGGACATCGCGTGACTGAAGCTGACGTTCCGCTCCTGATCATGGCGACTGGGACACCGGGCGGGTGCGGGTCACCCCGTGGCAACTCGTACGCTGATGCCCCGAATAAAGGCTCTGGTCCTCTACGCCCCGTGACCGATCCCGGCACTGAGCGTCACCCTGCCCCCAGGGGTGTGCACCGGCCTTGTTGGAGATCCGGCACTGTGCTGGAATTCCACGGACCGCCAGGGGGCAACCGCGGTCCCCCCACGACTCGACACCGTCCCGCCGCTCAACCGGAGGGACGCCTGGTCCAGAGGTTGCGACGCTAGTGCAGGGACGTTTCAAGAGGGATGGCAGCGCTGCGGCGGAGCCGGAGCCGCACGGTGCGACCGACCGCGGCACGTCCGCCGACGCGCCGGCCGGTGGCGATGCCGCCGAACAGCCGAAGTCCAAGGCGAACAAGAAGAAGGGAGCGGGTGGCCCGGGCTCACGAATAGCCCTGCGCAACTGGCGCATTTCCACCCGGCTCGTCTCCCTGCTGGCCCTGCCCGTCGTCGCCGCGACGACCCTGGGTGCCCTGCGTATCGAGAGCTCTCTCGAGAACGTCGACCAGCTCGATCACATGAAGCTCCTCACGGAGATGACGAGCAAGGCGACCCTGCTGGCGAGCGCGCTCCAGGAGGAGCGCGACAAGACCGCCGGTCCGCTGGCCGCGCAGAACCGCACCGACGACCGGATCGTCTCCACCCAGCAGCGGGCCGACCGCGCCATCAAGGACTTCACCGAGGCGACCAAGGACGTCAAGCCGACCGACCAGACGATGGTCGGTGTGCAGACCACCCTGGTCGACATCACCCGGCAGCTGTCGAAGATCAAGACGGTCCGCGAGGACGCGTACAAGGACCCCAACTACTTCGCGCGGACCGTCAACAACTACGACGCGCTCATCAACTCCCTGCTCTCGCTCTCGCAGGACATGGCCCAGGCCACCAGCAACAGCGAGATGATCACCAGCACCCGCGCGCTGGCCACGTTCTCCTCCGCCAAGGAGTACGCGTCCATCCAGCGCGCCGTCATCACCGCGGCGCTGGCGGCCAAGGGCGGCAGCAACCTCTCGGCCAACGACCGTCAGTACGGCAAGGAGGCGCTGGACGCGGAGAAGGAGGCGCTCAAGCGCTTCACCGCCATCCGCGCCGCCGACTCCGAGCAGCTGCTGCTCTCCCTCAACGGCGGCATCACCGACATCGCCGCGGCGGACACGTTCGCCGACCGCGTCTTCACCAAGCCCGACGGGCTGAAGAGCGGCGAGACGCTGACCTGGATGGACTGGTCCGACCAGGCCACCCTCAAGATCAACGAGATGTCGAAGATCGAGCAGACGCTGCTCACCCAGATGGACCAGAAGGCGCTGGAGCTGCGTGACGAGGCCCAGCAGGAGGCCATCCTCAACGGTGTCCTGATCATCCTGGTCCTCGGCATCTCGCTCGTCGGCGCCTTCGTCGTGGCCCGCTCCATGGTGCGCTCGCTGCGCCGGCTGCAGGACACCGCTCAGAGGGTCGCCCAGGAGCGCCTGCCCGAGCTCGTCAAGCAGCTGTCCGAGACCGACCCGCAGGACGTCGACACGTCCGTGGAGTCCGTCGGCGTGCACAGCACGGACGAGATCGGCAAGGTGGCCGCGGCCTTCGACGACGTGCACCGCGAGGCCGTCCGCCTCGCCGCCGAGCAGGCGTTGCTGCGAGGCAACGTCAACGCGATGTTCACCAACCTCTCGCGCCGCAGCCAGGGCCTCATCCAGCGTCAGCTCTCGCTCATCTCCGAGCTGGAGAGCCGCGAGGCCGACCCCGACCAGCTGTCCTCACTGTTCCGGCTCGACCACCTCGCGACCCGTATGCGCCGTAACGGTGAGAACCTCCTCGTCCTCGCGGGTGAGGAGCCCGGCCGCCGGTGGACCCGGCCCGTGCCGCTCGTCGACGTGCTGCGTGCCGCCGCGTCCGAGGTGGAGCAGTACGAGCGCATCGAGCTCAGCGGTGTGCCGCCGACCGAGGTCGCCGGCCGCGTGGTCAACGACCTCGTGCACCTCCTCGCCGAGCTGCTGGAGAACGCGACGTCGTTCTCCTCGCCCCAGACCAAGGTCAAGGTCACCGGTCACGCACTGCCCGACGGGCGGGTGCTGGTCGAGATCCACGACACCGGCATCGGTCTGTCGCCGGAGGACCTCGCGGCGATCAACGAGCGGCTCGCGAGCCCGCCGACGGTGGACGTCTCGGTCTCCCGCCGCATGGGTCTGTTCGTGGTCGGCCGCCTGTCCCTGCGACACGGCATCCGCATCCAGCTCCGCCCGTCCGACTCCGGCGGTACGACCGCGCTCGTCATGCTGCCGGTCGACGTCGCCCAGGGCGGCAAGCGCCCGATGCCCGGTGCCACGGGTGCGCCCCCGATGGGTGCCGGCATGCCGCAGGGCGGTGCCCCGGCCGGCAACGGCGGGCCCGCCGGCGCCGCGCCGCGC
>NZ_JAGGOL010000180.1 GCF_018614525.1 Streptomyces sp. ISL-11 | reverse complement strand
CGGCGGGGCCGCGCAGTGCCGGCCGGCCGCCGCGCGGTCCCGCGATGTCGTCGGCGTGCATCCGGGTGTCCCCTCCGCTGGTGTCCCGCGCCGCCCGGCCCGCGCCGCGGGGTCCGTGCGGCTACTCGTCCGCGGCGCGGTCCTGCTCCGCCAGGGCGCGGACCGCCTCGGCGAACGCCTCGCCGCGCTGGTTGTAGTTGACGAACATGTCCATCGAGGCGCACGCCGGGGCCATGAGCACGGTGTCCCCCGGTCCGGCGAGCCGGGCCGCTTCGCGTACCGCCGCGGCCATCGCCCCAGTGTCGGTCCGGTCGAGGTCGACCACCGGCACATCCGGGGCGTGTCGCGCCAGCGCTTCACCGATCAGGGCACGGTCGGCGCCCATGAGGACGACGCCGCGCAGCCGCTTCGCCGACCTGGTGACGAGCTCGTCGAAGGTGGCGCCCTTGGCGAGGCCGCCCGCGATCCACACGATCGACTCGTACGCCGCCAGGGACGCCTCGGCGGCGTGGGTGTTGGTGGCCTTGGAGTCGTCCACGTAGGCGACGCCGTCGACGTCGGCGACGTGCGCGATGCGGTGGGCGTCGGGGGTGAAGGCGCGCAGGCCCTCCCGTACGGCCGCGGGCCCGACGCCGAAGGCGCGGGCGAGGGCTGCGGCGGCGAGGGCGTTGGCGATGTTGTGCGGGGCGGCCGGAGTGATGTCGGCGACCTCGGCGAGCTCCTGGGCGTTCTTCTGCCGGTCGGGCACGAAGGCCCGGTCAACGAGCAGGCCCTCGACCACGCCGAGCTCGGAGACGGCGGGGGCGCCGAGGGTGAAGCCGATGGCGCGGCAGCCCTCCTCGACGTCGGCCTCGCGGACCAGGTGCTCGGTGCGGGGGTCGGCCGTGTTGTAGACGCAGGCGACCTGGTTGCCCTCGTAGACGCGGCCCTTGTCGGCCGCGTACGCGGCCATCGAGCCGTGCCAGTCGAGGTGGTCCGGGGCGAGGTTGAGGACGACCGCGGAGTGCGGGCGCACGGACGGCGCCCAGTGCAGCTGGTAGCTGGAGAGCTCGACGGCGAGGACGTCGTACGGCTCGTCGCCGGTGACGACGTCGATGATCGGGGTGCCGATGTTGCCGACGGCGGCGGTGCGCAGTCCGGCGGCCCGCAGGATGGAGGCGAGCATCTGCACGGTGGTGGTCTTGCCGTTGGTGCCGGTGACGGCGAGCCAGGGCGCGGCGTTCTCCCCGCGCAGCCGCCAGGCGACCTCCACGTCGCCGATCACCTCGACGCCCGCCTCGGCGGCGGCCGCGAAGAGCGGGCTGTCCGGCTTCCAGCCGGGCGAGGTGACGACGAGGTCGGTGCCCTCGGGCAGGGTGTGACCCGCGGAGCGTCCGCTGATCGGATCCGTGCCGAGGCGGACGGCGATGCCCTCGGCCTCCAGCGTCGCGGCGCGCTCGCGCAGTGCCTCACCGGCACCGCCGTCGACCACGGTCACCCGGGCGCCGAGGCCGGCCAGGGCGCGGGCGGCGCTGACGCCGCTCACGCCGAGGCCGGCGACGGTGATGTTCCTGCCGGTGAAACTCACTTGATGGCCAGCCATCCCGCGTAGAAGATTCCGAGTCCGACGGCCACGCACAGGCCCTGGATGATCCAGAACCGGACCACGACAAGGACCTCGCTCCACCCCTTGAGTTCGAAGTGGTGCTGGAGCGGCGCCATCTTGAAGACGCGCTTCCCGGTCAGCTTGAAGGAGCCGACCTGGATCACGACGGACATGGTGATGAGGACGAACAGACCGCCGAGGAGGGCGATCAGCAGCTCGGTGCGGGAGCAGATGGCCAGTCCCGCCAGCGCGCCGCCGAGGGCGAGCGAGCCGGTGTCACCCATGAAGATCTTGGCGGGCGAGGTGTTCCACCACAGGAAGCCGAAGCAGGAGCCCATCAGCGCGGAGGCCACGACGGCGAGGTCGAGCGGGTCGCGGACCTCGTAGCAGGCGGCGCCGGCGGTCAGCGGGTTGCCGCAGGACTGGCCGTGCTGCCAGGTGCCGATGAACACGTACGCGCCGAAGACCATCACGGAGGCGCCGGTGGCCAGGCCGTCGAGGCCGTCGGTGAGGTTCACGCCGTTCGACATCGCGAGGATCATGAACAGCGCCCACACCACGAAGATGACCGGGCCGACGGACCAGCCGAAGTCCTGGGTGAAGGACAGCTTGGTCGACGCCGGGGTCTGGCCCCGGGTGTCGGAGAACTGGAGCGCGAGGACGGCGAAGGCGATGCCGACGATGAGCTGGCCGGCCATCTTCGCCTTGGCGCGCAGGCCCAGGGACCGCTGCTTGACGATCTTGATGTAGTCGTCGAGGAAGCCGACCAGGCCCATGCCCGCCATCAGGAACAGCACCAGCACGCCGGAGATGGTCGGCTGGTGGCTGGTGATGACCTTGGTCAGGGCGTAGGCGATGAGGGTCGCCAGGATGAAGGCGATGCCACCCATGGTGGGCGTACCGCGCTTGCTGTGGTGCTCGCGCGGGCCGTCGTCACGGATGAACTGGCCGTAGCCCTTGCGGGCGAGGAACTTGATCAGCAGCGGGGTGCCGACCAGGGTCAGCAGCAGACCGATGACACCCGCGAAGAGGATCTGGTTCATCAGCCCCGGACCTCGCCCTCGCCGGTGAGCAGCTGCTGTGCGACCCACTCCAGACCGACCGACCTGGACGCCTTCACCAGCACGACGTCACCCGGGCGCAGCTCGCTGCGCAACAGGTCGACCGCCGCCTGCGCGTCGGACACGTGCACCGACTCCTCACCCCACGAACCCTCGTTATAGGCGCCCATCTGCAGCCAGGCCGCTTCCCTGTCCCCGACTGCCACGAGCTTGCTGACGTTGAGCCGGACGGCGAGCCGTCCGACCGCGTCGTGCTCGGCGAGTGACTCCCCGCCGAGTTCGGCCATCCGACCGAGCACGGCCCACGTGCGGCCCCCCTTCGCCGTGGCGGCTTGGCCCATGGCGGCCAGCGCGCGCAGCGCGGCTCTCATGGATTCGGGGTTCGCGTTGTAGGCGTCGTTGACGATCGTCACGCCGTCCGCGCGCTCGGTGACCTCCATCCGCCAGCGGGAGAGCTGGCCCGCCCCGGAGAGCGCGGTGGCGATCTCCTGCGCGGGCATGCCCAGCTCATGGGCGACGGCGGCGGCGGCGAGCGCGTTCGACACGTGGTGCTCACCGTACAGCCGCATGGTCACGTCCCCGCACCCGGTGGGTGTGTGAAGCGTGAAGGACGGCCGGCCCGTGGCGGTGAGGTGGACGTTCTCGGCGCGTACGTCGGCGTCGGCGGCCTCGCCGAAGAGGACCGTGCGGGCCTTGGTGCGGGCGCTCATGGCGCGGACCAGGGGGTCGTCGGCGTTGAGGACGGCGACGCCGCCCTCGGCGGCCGGCGGCAGCGCCTCGACGAGCTCGCCCTTGGCGATGGCGATCTGCTCGCGGCCGCCGAACTCGCCGACGTGGGCGGTGCCGACGTTCAGGACGACGCCGACGCGCGGCGGGGTGATCTCGGCGAGGTAGCGGATATGGCCGATTCCGCGCGCTCCCATTTCGAGCACGAGGGTGTGGGTGCCGGCGTCCGCGCGCAGCGCGGTGACCGGCAGGCCGATCTCGTTGTTCAGCGAGCCGGGGGTCCACACGGTGGGGCCGAGGCGTTCCAGCAGCTGGGCGATCAGGTCCTTGGTGCTGGTCTTGCCGGCCGAGCCGGTGAGCGCGACGACGGTCGTGCCGAGCTTCTCCACGACGGCGCGGGCGAGGACGCCGAGGGCGCCGACGACGTCGTCGACGACGATGGCGGGCACGCCGACGGGCCGGTTGGCCAGCACGGCCACGGCGCCGGCGGCGACGGCGCGCTCGGCGTAGTCGTGGCCGTCGACGTGCTCGCCGGCGAAGGCGGCGAAGAGGCTGCCGGGCCGTACGTCACGGGAGTCGATCACGACCGGACCGTCGACCGTGCGGCTCGGGTCCGGTATGTCGTGCTGCTGCCCGCCGACGATGGCGGCGATCTCGGCGAGGGACAGAGCGATCACTGAGATTTACCTCCGGCCGTTCGGGTGGGCTTCCGGGGGGAGGGTTGTGCGCGCATGGCGGTCTGTCATCCCTGGTCGTTCCGGTGCGTGGGGACCGCGCGGCTGCGCTCGATGGCCTCGCGCAGCACCTTGCGGTCGTCGAAGGGGCGTACGACTCCGGCGATGTCCTGGCCCTGTTCGTGGCCCTTGCCGAGGACGAGGACGGTGTCGCCTGGTTCGGCGCGGGCGACCGCCGCGGCGATGGCGTCGGCCCGCTCCTCCGCGAGGAGGACCGTGCCGCGCTCGTGGGCGGGCACCTCGGCGGCGCCCGCGAGCATGGTGGCGAGGATCGCGAGGGGGTCCTCGGAGCGGGGGTTGTCGGAGGTCAGCACGGCGGTGTCGGCGAGCCGGGCCAGCGCGGCGCCCATGGGGGCGCGCTTGGTGGTGTCGCGGTCGCCGCCGCAGCCGAGGACGGCGTGGATGCGGCCGTCGGTGACCTTGCGCAGGGCGCGGAGAACCGATTCGACGGCGTCGGTCTTGTGTGCGTAGTCGACGACGGCCAGGTAGGGCTGTCCGGCGTCGACGCGCTCCAGCCGGCCGGGGACGCCGGGGACGGCGGCGACGCCGTCGGCGGCGGTCTGCGGGTCGATCCCGGCGGCGACGAGGGCGGTGATGGCGGCCAGGGCGTTGGCGACGTTGAACGGGCCGGCCAGCGGCGACCTGGCCCGTACGGTCTCGCCGTCGGGGCCGAGGACGGTGAAGACGGAGTCGAAGGGGCCGGTCTCGACGTCGGTGGCGCGCCAGTGGGCGTCGGGGTGGCCCTCGGCGGAGAAGGTGGTGACCGGGACCTCGGAGGCGCCCTCGGCGAGCCGGCGGCCGTACTCGTCGTCGAGGTTCACGACGCCGACGCGGCTGCGGGCCTTGGTGAAGAGCTCCGCCTTGGCCTGGAAGTAGTCCTCCATGCCGGTGTGGAACTCCATGTGCTCCGGGCTGAGGTTGTTGAAGACGGCGACGTCGAAGACGCAGCCGTCGACGCGGCCGAGCACCAGGGCGTGGCTGGAGACCTCCATGGCGACCGAGCGGACGCCGCGCTCGCGCATGACGGCGAACAGCGCCTGGAGGTCGGTGGCCTCCGGGGTGGTGCGCTCGGACTTCAGTCGCTCGTCGCCGATGCGGGACTCGACGGTGCCGATGAGGCCCGTGAGGCCCGCCCGTCGCCCGCCACCACCCTCCGGGGGAAGCGCTTCGCGCTCTTTTTCCGCGGCCCGCAGGCCGCCCTCGATGAGGTACGCGGTGGTGGTCTTGCCGGAGGTTCCGGTGATGCCGATGCGGAGCAGGTCGCGGCCCGGCTGTCCGTAGATGGTCGCCGCGAGCTCGCCCATGACGCCGCGCGGGTCGTCCACGGTGAGGACGGGCAGACCGGTGACGGCGGCGCGCTCCGCGCCCGCCGGGTCGGTCAGCACGGCGACGGCCCCGAGGCCCGCGGCCTGGGGGACGAAGTCGGCGCCGTGGAAGCGGGCGCCGGGCAGCGCGGCGTAGACGTCGCCCGGCCGCACGGCCCGTGAGTCGTGGGTGATCCCGGTGACGGCGGCGTCACCCGGAGCGGCGATGCCCAGCTGACCGGCCAGCTCCGCGAGGGGCACGGGGCGGACCCGGGTGGGGCGGGGCGCTCCCTGCGCTGCGGCGGGGGCGTCCTGGTCGGTGTGGGACTGATCAGCGTGTGGCACGGCGGTGAGCGTACCGGGCGCACCCGCCCCGTCGCGAAGCGAGGGGCGCGCCGGGCCGCGGTTCCCGGGATCGGGGGTGATGGTCGTCACGCCGGGCCCCGGGTCATTCGTCGCCGTAGGCGACCGGCAGCCGCGGCGGCCTGGTGCCGGACGGCGGTACCTGGAGGGTCTTGAGCGCGAATTCCATCACCTGCTTGTAGACGGGGCCGCAGATCTGGCCACCGAAGTAACTGCCGCTGGTGGGGTTCTGGATGGCGCAGTAGACGGTGAGGCGGGGCTGGTCGGCGGGGGCGAAGCCGGCGAAGGAGGCGGTGTAGCCGTGGTAGCGGCCGGTGACGGGGTCCACCCGGTTGGACGTGCCGGTCTTGCCGGCCACGCGGTAGCCGGGGATCTTCGCCTTGGTGCCGGTGCCCTCGCGGTCGTCGACGACGGACTCCAGCATCGTGGCGAGCGCCTTGGCGGTCTTCTCGCTGACGACACGGGTCCGCTGGGGGGTGGCGGCGGGGGTGAAGCGGCCGTCGGGACCCTTGGCGCCGCGGACGAGCGAGGGCTGGATGCGCTCGCCCCCGGCGGCGATGGTGGAGTAGACGGAGGCGGCCTGGACGGCGTTGAGCGACAGTCCCTGGCCGAAGGGGATCGTGTACTGCTGGGAGGCGCTCCACTTCTGCGGCGGGGCGAGGATGCCGGGCGTCTCGCCGGGGAAGCCGAGGCCGGTGGGCTCGCCCATGCCGAACTTGCGCAGGTAGGAGTGGAGGACCCGGTTGGCCTGTGGCTGGTTCTTGCCGAGCTGTTCGGCGGCGAGGATCGTGCCGATGTTGCTGGACTTGGCGAGCACGCCGTTGAGGGTCAGGTGCCAGGTGGTGTGGTCGACGTCGTCGGCGAAGGAGCGGTCGGCGCGCGGCAGCCGGTTGGGGACCTCCACGTGCGTCGAGGGGTTCGCGGCGCCTTCCTCCAGGACGGCCGCCATGGTCATCACCTTGCTGACGCTGCCGGGCTCGTACGCGTCCTGCAACGCGGCGTTGCCCAGGGCCCGGCGGTCGGCGTGGGCGAGGTCGTTAGGGTCGTAGCCGGGGGCGTTGGCCATGGCGAGGATCTCGCCGCTGCGGGTGTCCTGGACGACGACGTAGCCCCGGTCGGCCTGGGACTCCCGCACCTGGCGGCTGATGGCGTTCTGGGCGGCCCACTGGATGTCGCGGTCGATGGTCAGCTCGACGTCGGAGCCGGGCACGGCGGGGTGCTCCTCGACGTCCCCGGTGGGCACCTGGCGGCCGCCGGACTGGGCGTAGACGAGCTTGCCGTCCTGGCCGGCCAGGACCTTGTCCAGCTTGGCCTCGATGCCGCCGCCACCGCGGCCCTCGGCGTTCACGAAGCCCAGTATCCCGGCGGCGAGGCCGCCGTTGGGGTAGACGCGCTTGCTGTGGGGCTCGCGGTTGATGCCCGCGAGGACGTCCGCGCCGTGCTTGCGCGCCGCCTTCTCCGCCGTCTGCTTCTTCAGTTCCTTGATGCGGTTCCAGACCTTGGGGGTCTGCTGGCGGGCGAGGACGACGTACTGCGACTTGGGATTGGCGGTGAGCTTGCGCTCCAGGACCGAGGGGCGCTCGTCGAGGACCGGTCCGAGCAGCGCGGCGGCCTGCCGGGCGGCGCCCTCGGTCTTGATGCGGTCGGGCGTCAGCAGGTCGGGCGCGGCGGTGATGTCGTAGGCGTCGACCGTGGTGGCCAGGTCCACGCCGGCACGGTCGGTGATGGCGCCGCGCTCGGCGGCCAGGGTGACCGGGATGTAGCGGTTGACGTTGGCGCGGGCGGCGTACGCGTCGGCGTCGACGGCCTGCACCTGGAGCAGCCGCACGGTGAACACCAGCAGCACGAGCGTGAGCCCGAGGCCGACCATGCGCAGCCGCGGCCGGTGGCTGCCCAGGCGCAGCGGCCGGGTCCCGGGGCGGGGGCGCGCGGGGCGCGTGGGGCGGGCCGCGGTGC
>NZ_JAGGOL010000179.1 GCF_018614525.1 Streptomyces sp. ISL-11 | reverse complement strand
GGGCGCGGCGGGCGGGCGTCCGGCCGCCGGTGGTGGTGGCCGGCGCGGTGACGCCGTGGGAGACGGTGGGCGCGGGCCTGCGCCATGCCGCGGAGGCGGCGGCCGCGGCGCAGGGGCTGCCGGACCGCCCCTGGCACGATGTGCGGCAGCTGGACGTGGACGTACTGCTGTGGCGGCTGCGCTCCCAGGGCGACCTGTCGGCGTTCGTGGACCGGGTGCTCGGCCCGCTCCTGGCCCACGACGAGGCGTCCCGCCAGGTGCTGCTGCCGACCCTGGAGTGCTACCTCACCCACGCGGGCCGCAAGGCGGAGACGGCCCGCGACCTCCATCTCAACCGCCAGACCCTCTACGACCGCCTGGCCCGCGTCTCCCGCCTCCTGGACCGGGACCTGGACGACCCGGAGACGGTGCTGTCGCTGAGCCTGGCGCTGCGGGCACGGAGGCATGTGGGGTGAGGGGTGGCCGGGCCCCGGAGGGCGCGCCCCCTCAGTCTCCCGTCGCCAACTCGTCGTAGACGCTGAGCACATGAGCGACCGTCTCGTCCTCCGACGGCCACGTCGCCGCCTGGGCCCGGCCGGCCGCCGTGAGTTCGGCGCGGCGGGCCGGGTCGGCGAGCAGGCGGCCGACCGCCGAGGCCAGGGCGGCGGCGTCGCCGTACGGGACGAGTTCGGCGGCGTCGCCGACCAGGTCCGGGACGCCGCCGACCGCGGTCGCGACCAGCGGGACGCCCGCGTGCAGCGCCTCCTGGGCGAGGAGCGAGCGGGCCTCCCAGCGGCTGGAGAGGACCGCGACGTCGGCCGTCGCCAGCAGCTCCGGTACGTCGTCGCGGCAGCCCACGAGCCGCACCGGCAGCCCTTCGGCCTCGATCCGGCGTTGCAGCTCCGGCCGTTCCCGCCCCTCGCCGGCGATGATCAGCAGCGGTTCGGGGTCCAGCTCGCGCCAGTCCCGCGCGGCGTCCAGCAGCGGGCCGTGCCCGTGGCCGGGCTCCAGACGGCCGACGGTGACGATCAAGGGCCTGTCGATCGCGCCCAGTTCGGCGCGGGCCTTGTGCCGCCGCAGGTCGTCGTCGTCCGGCTCCGTACGCGGCGCGGGCACCGCGACCGGTGCCAGCCGGGCGTCGCGCGCGCCGCGCATCCGCGCCCGGTCCACGAGGTCGGACGTCACTCCGAGGACCACGGCCGCGGCGCGCGCCGCCCGCCGCTCCATCAGCCGTACGAACCGGTCCCGCGCGCCCGCCGCGCGCACCCGTGTGTGCCAGGTGACCACCAGCGGCGTGCGCCGCCCCCGCAGCGCCAGTGCCGCGAGCACGCTGGAACGCAGGCCGTGCGCGTGCACCACGTCGGCGCCCGCGCTGACGGCCCGGATCCCGGCGACGGCGAGCGCGTCCGTGGTCGTCCGCAGCTCGGTGAAGGTGGCGCCCGCGCCCGTGAAGCCGTATCCCTCGTCCGTCCGCCGCGGAGCGCACACCGTCACCCGCAGCCCCCGGGCCACGAGGCCGGCGGTCAGGGAGCGCACGTGCGCGCCGCTGCCCGCGCCGCCGCTGCCGAGCACTTGCACGGCGTGCAGGGGCGGGCGCCCGTGCGGCGGTACGGGTGTGCTGCTCACGCGGGTGAAGCTCCTGACTCGGCAAAGGGCGGGGAGAGGGGTCGGGGCGGCACCGCGCCCAGGATGCCAGCCTCCACCGGCATCCGGGCACCACCGTCTCGCGGGTTGCCCGTCCTACCTCGCCCACGCATCCGCGGATTCACTCACATAGGTGATTCTTGGCGTCCATCGCCACGGCGACGGAGACCAACACGACGGCGTGCAGCACGAGCCCCGCCCATCACGTCAGCCGCCCGCGGTCGCACCCCGCGCCGCCGCCAGGAGTTCCTCCGCGTGGGCTCGGGCCAGGTGGGAGTCCTCCTGGCCCGCCAGCATGCGGGACAGTTCCCGCACCCGGTCCTCGCCCTCCATCGCCTTGACGCCGCTGCGGGTCACCGAGCCGTCGTGGGTCTTCTCCACCACCAGGTGCCGGTCGGCGAACGCCGCGACCTGCGGGAGGTGCGTGACCACCACGACCTGCGCCGACCGGGCCAGGCGTGCCAGGCGGCGGCCGACCTCGACCGCGGCCTTGCCGCCGACGCCGGCGTCGACCTCGTCGAAGAGGTACGTCGGCACGGGGTCGGACCCGGCGAAGACCACCTCGACGGCGAGCATGACGCGCGAGAGTTCACCGCCGGACGCGCCCTTGGCGATGGGGCGCGGCTGGGCGCCGGGGTGCGGGGCGAGGTAGAGCTCGACGTCGTCCGCGCCGTGCGGCCCGTACGCCACGGCCCGGCCGTCGACGTCGATGCCGCTGTCGGCGTCGGCCACCTCCGTCTGCCGGATGGCGAACGTCACGCGCGCGTGCGGCATCGCGAGCTCCGCGAGCTCGGCCGTGACCGCCCCGGCGAACCGCTCCGCCGCCTCCGTACGGGCGTCGGTCAGGGTCTGTGCCAGCTCGCCGAGTTCGGCGCGCAGCGCGTCGCGCTCGTCCGTGAGCTCGGCGATCCGCTCGTCGTCACCCTCCAGCGCCTCCAGGCGCACCGCCCCGGTCTCGGCCCAGGCCAGGACGGCGGAGATGTCCTCACCATATTTGCGGGTCAGGTGCGTCAGGGCCGCGCGCCGCTCCTCCACCGCCGCGAGCCGCAGCGGATCGGCGTCCAGGCCGGAGGCGTAACCGGCCAGCTCACCCGCCACATCGGCCACCAGGATGCCGATCTCGCCGATCCGGTCGGCGAGGGCGGCCAGGGCCGGGTCGTGGGAGCGTACGGCCTCCACCGCCCGCTGCGCGCCGGCGACGAGCGTGGCGGCGTCGATGTCCTCGGGGTCCTCGGGGTTGCCGGCGAGGGCGTCGTGCGCGGCGGACGCGGCCGTGGCGAGGGCCTCGGCGTGGCCCAGCCGCGACGCCTCGGCGGCGAGTTCGGCGTCCTCGCCCGGCAACGGCTCGACGGCCGCGACCTCGTCCAGGCCGAAGCGCAGCAGATCGGCCTCCTGCGCGCGCTCGCGGGCCCGCGTCGTCAGCTCGGTCAGCTCGGCGGCGACGGCCCGCAGCCGGCGGTAGGCGCCGGCGTACTTGGCGAGCGGCACGGACACCGCGTCGCCGGCGTAGCGGTCGAGCGCCTGCCGCTGCCGCGCGGGCCGGAGCAGTCCCTGCTGGTCGGTCTGCCCGTGGACGGCCACGAGGTCGTCGGCCAGCTCGCCGAGCAGCCCCACCGGCACGCCGCGGCCGCCGACGTGGGCGCGCGAGCGCCCCTCGGCGGAGAGGGTGCGGCTGATGAGCAGCGTGCCGTCGTCGAGCTCGGCGCCCGCTTCCTCCGCCCGTACGGCCGCGGGCGAGCGGCGGTCGACGACGATCCTCCCCTCGACGACCGCGGACTTCGCCCCGATCCGCACCAGCGCGGGGTCGGCCCGCCCGCCGAGCAGCAGACCGAGGCTGGTGACGACCATGGTCTTGCCCGCGCCGGTCTCCCCCGTCACCGCGGTGAAACCGGGCGACAGCTCGACCACCGCGTCATCAATGACGCCCAAGGACCGGATCCGCATCTCCTCCAACACGGATACGACCATACGAGGTTCCGGGGGCGCCTCGCGACGGCCACCCCCACCGATCGTCCTGGGGACAGCCCCACCACCGGTCCGGGTGATCACTCCATGGCCCCCGCGCCCCTTACCGGAGAGGCTTTTCCCCTCGGTTTCGCCCGCACACACCACGAGGTCCAGATGACCGTTCGATCCCGTACGCCCCGCGCCGCCGCGCTGCTCCTGACCGCCGCGATCGCCCTGACCACCGCCGCCGGGAGCGCGGACGCGGTCGGCCACAGCCCGCGCCCGGCGTCGCTGGACGGCACCTGGCGGATGGACGGCTACGGCACGGTCGTCACGTTCGGGAACGGGGGCCGCACGCTGCGGACGTACGAGACCACCGCCGTCAGCTGCCTGCCCGGCGAGCTGGCCGCGGCCCGTCCCGGCACCACCGGCCCCTTCCGGCAGGAGGGCGAGCCCGCGGTCACGGTGACGGCGTCGGGCCCCGACCGCGCGGAACTGGGTTTCGCGGACAACGTCGGCCACCGCACGCTGCGCCGTATCGGCGCCCTGCCCGCGAACTGCCGTGACACTCCCGCCCCGGCACCGGGCGCCGACCCGCGCGAGGTCTTCGACGCCTACTGGCAGACCTACGCCGAGAACTACCCCTTCTTCGCGGCGCGGCACATCGACTGGAACGCCGTGCGCGACCGCTACCGGCCGAGGATCACGGCGAGGACCGGCCGGGACGAACTGTTCTCCGTCCTGGCGGAGATGGTCCGCCCCCTGCACGACGGACATACCGGACTGGTCGACCTGGACCGCCCCAAGGAGTACTTCGCCGGGCACCGCGAGGACACCGTCCTTCCCGACGAAAAGGCCCGCGCCCGTATCGACGCGGCGGTCGCCGAGAGTGCCCGCGGCACGGAGACGGCTTCCTGGGGGCAGGGGAAGCAGATCACCTACTCCGAGCTCCCCGGCCGGATCGGTTTCCTCCGCATCACCCTGTTGGGGAACTACGGCGAGGGCGAGGGCTACGAGGCCGACAAGGCCCTGCTCGCCAAGGCCCTCGACGCGGTCTTCACCGACCGGCGGACCACCGGCCCCGACGCCCTGCGCGGCCTGGTCCTCGACCTGCGCCTGAACGGCGGGGGCTCCGACCGGCTGGCCCTGGACGTGGCCGAGCGGCTCACCGACCGGCCGTACACGGCCTACCTCAAGCACGCGCGGAACGACGCCCGCGACCCGGGGAAGTTCACCCCGGCCGAGGCCGTCCAGGTCCGCCCGCACCGGGGACCGGTCTACACCGGCCCCCTCACCGTCCTCACCGGCCGGCTGACGTTGAGCGCGGGCGAGACCCTCACCCAGGCGCTGCTGAGCCGGGGGCCGAAGCCCACGCTCATCGGCGAGAACACCCAGGGGCTGTTCTCGGACCAGCTGATGCGCACCCTGCCCAACGGGTGGAAGTTCTGGCTGCCGAACGAGGAGTTCCTGAGCGCGAAGGACGGCCGCACGACGTACGACGGCACCGGCATCGCCCCCGACGTCCGCACCCCCGTCTTCACCGAGGCGGAACTCTCCGGGCACCGCGACTCGGCCCTGGCCGAGGCGAGGAAGCGGCTGACGGGCTGAGGAGCGGACGGGCCCGGCCGCACCACCGCTGCGCGGTGTCCTCAATCGCCGGACGGGCTGCTGTGTTGTGTCCTCAATCGCCGGACGGGCTGCAAGTGGCCGAGCCCAGCCGACAACCAAGCCCGTCCGGCGATTGAGGACGCGCCCGCAGGGCGCCCGCCGCCGCAGGCGGCAAAGCCGGCCCGCGGCCGAAGAGCCCTGCGCACCCCCTAGTGGGGCGCCCCGCGCCACCCCGCGACCGGCAGCGCGAACTTCGCCACCAACCGGTCCGTGAACGAAGCGTGATGCAGCCGCGCCAAGCGGACCGGCACCGCGCCCCGGCGCACCTCCACCCGCGCGCCCGCCGGCAGCTCCACCGTCCGGCGGCCGTCGCACCACAGCACGCCGTGCGGCGTCTGCGGCTGGACCTCGACCGCGAGCACCGAGTCCGGCGCCGTCACCAAGGGCTTGGCGAAGAGCGCGTGCGCGCTGATGGGGACCATCAGCAGCGCCTCGACCTCCGGCCACACGACCGGCCCGCCCGCCGAGAAGGCGTACGCGGTGGAACCGGTCGGCGTCGCGCAGACGACACCGTCGCCACCGAACCGCGACACCGGCCGGCCGTCGACCTCGGTCACGACCTCCAGCAGCCGCTCGCGCGCCGCCTTCTCCACCGACGCCTCGTTCAGGGCCCAGTCGGTGTGCACGACGTGCCCGTCGGTGCGCACGAGCACATCGAGGGTCATCCGCTCCTCGACCTCGTACGCGCGGGTCACGACCCGGTCGACGACCTTGTCGAGGTCGTCCCGCTCGGCCTCGGCGAGGAAGCCGACCCGGCCGAGGTTGACGCCCAGCATCGGCACGCCGGAGCGCCGCGCGAACTCCGCGCCGCGCAGCAGCGTGCCGTCGCCGCCGAGGACGATGAGCAGCTCACAGCCCTCCAGGACGTCGGGCCGGTCGGGGCCGGCCTCGACGAGCTCCGCCGAGGCCGGCAGCGGCAGGTCCGCGGCCTCCTCGGCGAGCACCCGCACGCCGATGCCGCAGCGCAGCAGCCCTTGGACGACGAGTTCGGCGCTGCGGATCGCGGCCGGGCGCCCGGTGTGGGCGAGCAGGAAGACCGTACGGCCCCCCGCCGCCTCCGGTCCGCACTCGGCCCGCTCACGCGCCGATTCCGATGATGATGCTGATGCTGATGCCGATGATGCTTCTGAAGTGGTCAACGAGGCCCCTCCGCCACTGCACGGTCAACGTCCGCCGGATCCAGTTCGGGCGCTCCGGCGCGCAGCCACAGAAAGTACTCGACGTTGCCCGACGGCCCCGGCAGCGGGCTCGCGGTCACGCCGAGCACACCGAGCCCCAGCTCGGCCGCGCGCGCCCCGACCATCCTGACCGCCTCGGCCCGCAGCTGGGTGCTGCGCACCACACCGCCGCTGCCGAGCCGCTCCTTGCCCACCTCGAACTGCGGCTTGACCATGAGGACCAGGTCGGCGCCGGGCGCGGCGCAGCGCACCAGCGCGGGCAGGACGAGGCCGAGCGGGATGAAGGACAGGTCGCCGACGACCAGGTCGACGGGCTGCTCGTCGATCTGGTCGAGCGTCAACTCGCGGACGTTCGTACGGTCCTTCACGGTGACCCGGTCGTCGCTCTGGAGTGACCAGGCGAGCTGTCCGTACCCGACGTCGACGGCGACGACGTGGGCCGCGCCGGCGCGCAGCAGGACGTCGGTGAAGCCGCCCGTGGAGGCGCCGGCGTCCAGCGCGCGGCGGCCCTCGATCTTCAGGCCCTTGGGCACGAACGCGGCGAACGCGCCGGCGAGCTTGTGCCCGCCGCGCGAGACGTAGTCGGGGTCGTCGTCGTCCTGCGTGACGACGACGGCCGCGCTGAGCTCCACCTGCGTGGCGGCCTTGGTCGCGAGCGTGCCGCCGACGGTCACCCGGCCCGCCGCGATGAGCTGGCTCGCGTGCTCGCGGGAGCGGGCGAGTTTACGGCGCACGAGCTCGGCGTCGAGTCGGCTGCGTCGCGGGCGGGTCACTGCCACGGGTGGTTCAGCTCCTGTTGTCGTACGAAGCGGGGGAACCCGAGGGCGCGGGTGCCCCGGACGGGCCGGGGCTCCGGTCGAGCGCGGTCAGCGCGTCCCGCAGGCCCCGGTGTACATCCTCGTACACCTCCAGGTGACCACTGGCGGCGAGGTGGTCGGCATCGGCCAGCCGGACCAGCCGGGCGTCGACGTCCGGGTCACCGGTGGGCGTGCGCTCGACGCCGAGGGGCTCCGGACCCCGCCCCTCCGCCGCCGTCGCGTCCGCCGCGCCGCTCATCGCATCGCTCATGGCTCCGACGCTACCCCGGAACCGTGTCTGTGCGGCGTACGCGGTCGGCTGAGGTAGCGTCCCTGTCGATGGCGACGATCGAGGAGTGCCGCAGCGCACTCGACCGGCTGGCGGAGAACCTCGCGGGAGCGCGCGGCGACCTCCGCGACGCCGCCGCGCCCGACCGCTCGCTGAGCTGCCACATCTCCGACCTGGACGTGACCTTCACGGGCCACCTCGCGGGCGGCCGGATCCAGGACGTGGAGACCGCGGCGGGCACCCCCGAGCGGCGGGCGGAGATCGCCCTGACGATGACGGGCGACGACCTGGTGGCTCTGGTGGACGGGCGGCTGAACTTCGCCAGGGCGTGGGCCGCCGGCCGGGTCAGGGTGCAGGCGGGCCTGCGGGACGTCCTGCGGCTGCGGAAGCTGCTGTAACGGCGTCACCGGCCACCCGCCGGCGCCGGGCCGCCGGTACGACCAGGGGCGTGCCGGTCTCGGGGTCCTCGATGACCCGGCACCGCAGCCCGAACACCTCCTCGACGAGCTCCGCGGTGACGATCTCGCCCGGCGCGCCCTGGGCGACGACCCGCCCGTCGCGCATGGCGATCAGGTGGGTGGCGTAGCGGGCGGCGTGGTTGAGGTCGTGGAGGACGGCGACGAGGGTGCGGCCCTGGTTCTCGTGCAGCTCGGCACAGAGGTCGAGGACGTCGATCTGGTGCTGGATGTCGAGGTAGGTGGTCGGCTCGTCGAGGAGGAGCAGCGGCGTCCGCTGGGCGAGGGCCATGGCGATCCACACGCGCTGGCGCTGGCCGCCGGACAGTTCGTCGACGGGGCGGTCGGCGAGTGCCTCGACACCGGTGGCCGTCATCGACTCCACCGTGATCCGCTCGTCCTCGCGCGACCACTGGCGCAGCAGCCCCTGGTGCGGGTACCGGCCGCGGGCGACCAGGTCGGCGACGGTGATGCCGTCTGGCGCGATGGAGGACTGCGGCAGGAGCCCGAGGGTGCGGGCGACTGTCCTGGCCGGGTAGGTGCCGATGGCGGCGCCGTCGAGGAGGACGGATCCGGCGGCCGGCTTGAGCATCCGGGCCAGGGCGCGCAGGAGGGTGGACTTGCCGCAGGCGTTGGGGCCGATGATCACCGTGAAGGAGTTGTCGGGCACGGCGACCGAGAGGTCCTCGGCGATCACGCGCCCGTCGTAGGCGAGGGTGACGGATTCGGCCGTCAGTCGGCTCACGGTGGGGTCTCCTTGGTCGTCGTTCGTGTGCGCGTCCGGCCCGCTCGTACGCCGGCTGCTCGTGTGCCGGCTGCTCGTGCGCCGGCTGCTCATACCCGCCCCGCCCTGCGCTCGGTGAACAGCAGCCACAGCAGATAGCAGCCGCCGAGCATGCCGGTCAGCGCGCCCACGGGCAGCTGGTCGGCCCCGAAGAGCCGCTGCGAGGCCCAGTCGGCGCCGAGCAGCAGGACCGCGCCGGTGCAGGCCGCGGCGAGCAGGTTGGGGCCGGCCGCCCGGGTCAGCCGCCGGGCGACCTGCGGCGCGGCGAGGGCCACGAACGAGACGGGCCCGGCGGCGGCCGTCGCGGCGGCGGTCAGCAGCACCGCCGCGCCCATGACGACGAGCCGGGTGCGCTCGGCCCGTACGCCCAGCGCGTACGCCGCGTCGTCGCCCATCTCCAGCATCCGCAGCGCCCGGCCGCGGCCGAGGACGACCGGGAAGAGCACGGCGGCCGCGCCCAGCAGCGGCCACACCTGGTCCCAGTCGCGGCCGTTGAGGGAACCGACCATCCACACCATCGACCGGGTCGCGTCGACGAGGTCGGCCTTGGTCATCAGGTAGTCGCGCACCCCCGTGAGCACGGCGGCCGCGCCGATGCCCACGAGCACCAGGCGGTAGCCGTGGATGCCCTTCTTCCAGGCCAGCAGATAGACGGCGAGACCGGTGGCCACTCCCCCGGCGACCGCGCCGCCCGCGACGGCGAACGGCGAGCCGTGGAAGAGCACGATGACGACGAGCGCCCCGGCCGCCGAACCCTGGCCGAAACCGATCACGTCCGGGCTGCCCAGCGGGTTGCGGGAGACGGACTGGAAGACGGCGCCGGCGAGCCCGAGGCAGACCCCGGCGAGCAGGCCGACGAGCACCCGCGGCAGCCGCAGGTCCTCGACGATGAACTCCTGCGCGGGCGTGCCGCCGCCGGCGAGGGTCCGCAGGACGTCGGCCGGCGCGATGGGGAAGTCGCCGGTGCCGATGAGGGCGACGGCCACGGCCGCCGCGGTCACCAGGAGCAGCAGGACGACGAGCGCCGCCCGCGGGTCCACCCGCAGGGAGAGCCCGCCACGGGTGCGGATCGTTCTTCCGGTCGCTCTTCCGGCTGTTGTGCCGGTCGTTCTTCCGGTCGTCGTGCGTGTCGTGCTCACTGCTGGGCCATCCTCCGCCGGCGTACGAGGTAGATGAAGACGGGGCCGCCGACGACCGCCGTGACGATGCCCGCCTGGAGCTCCCCGGGCCGGGTGACGACCCGTCCGGCCACATCGGCGCCGAGCAGCAGCACGGGCGCCAGCACGGCCGCGTACGGCAGGATCCAGCGCAGGTCGGGGCCGGTGAGGGCACGGACGAGGTGCGGGACGATCAGGCCGATGAAGACGATCGGCCCGCAGGCGGCGGTCGCCGCGCCGCACAGCAGCGTGACGGCTGCCATGGCCAGCACGCGGGTGCGGGCGGGGCTCGCGCCGAGCGCGCGGGCGGTGTCGTCGCCGAGGGCCACGGCGTTGAGCGGGCGGGCCAGGGCGAGGGCGAGCAGCACACCGGCGGCGATGAAGGGTGCGACCTGGCCCACCACGTCCATGTTCGCGGAGGCGAGCGAGCCGACGGTCCAGAAGCGCATCCGGTCGAGCGCGGCGGAGTCCATCAGCTGGACCGAGTAGACGTAGCCGTAGAGCGCGTAGGTCACCGCCGTGCCGGCCAGCGCCAGCCGCACCGGTGTGGCGGCGCGGCTGCCGCCGAGCGCGTGGACGACCACGGAGACGACGGCGGCGCCGAGGAAGGCGAACCACACGTAACCGCCCACCGAGCCGACGCCCAGGAAGCTGATGGCGGACACGACGGCCGCCGCGGCCCCGGCGTTGACGCCGAGCAGTCCGGGTTCGGCGAGCGGGTTGCGGGTGAGCGCCTGCATCACGGCGCCCGCGAGGCCGAGCGCGGCACCGGCGAGCAGGCCCAGGAGCGTACGGGGCACGCGGACCTGGCGCACGACCACGTCGGCGTCGGTGTGCGTGGGGTCGAACAGCCCGTGCCAGACCTGGTCGAGCGGGATCGGTTTGGCGCCGACGGCGATGCTCGCGACCGCGACCAGCAGCAGCGCGCCCACCGCGGCGAACAGGCCCGCGGCGCGTACGGCGTTCCGGCCGCGCGCCGCGGACGGCGCCGGTTTCGCGGGAGTTTGGGGGAGGCTGTCGACCAACACTCAGTTAGGTTAGCCTACCCTGACATACCCCTTCGAGAGAGCCCCGAGAGAAGCGCACTTCCCATGAGCACCCCCCGCACCACAGGCATAACCTCCGTGACCCGCCGCGGTCTCCTGACGGCGGGTGGCGCCCTCGGTATCGGCGCCCTCCTCACCGCCTGCGGAGGCGGCTCGTCGAAGAGCGGCTCCGGTGCGGACACCGGCTCCGGCCCGTGGACCTTCAAGGACGACCGGGGGCAGACCGTGAAGTCCGGCGGCACCCCGAAGAAGGTCGTCGCCTTCACCGGCACCGCCGCCGCCCTGCACGACTTCGGCATCGAGTGCGCCGGCGTCTTCGGCCCCACCACGCTCAAGGACGGCAAGCCGGACCCGCAGGCCGGCGACCTCGACGTCGGGAAGGTCACCGTCCTCGGCAACGCCTGGGGCGAGTTCAACGTCGAGAAGTACGCGGCCATGGGACCCGAGCTGCTGGTCACCAACATGATCCAGGGTCAGGAACTCTGGTACGTGCCGGACGACAGCAAGAAGAAGATCCTCGGCCTCGCCCCGAGTGTCGGGCTCAATGTCACCAAGGTGCCCCTGACCCAGGTCATCGGACGCTACGCCGAACTCGCCGCCTCCCTCGGCGCCGACCTCAAGGCGAAGAAGGTCGCGGACGCCAAGGCCCGCTTCGAGAAGGCGTCCGAGACGCTCCGCGAGGCGGCCCGGGCCAACAAGGGCCTCAAGGTCCTCGCCGCGTCCGGCTCCGCCGAGCTGCTGTACGTCTCCGACCCCGGCGTCTACGCCGACCTGACGTACTTCAAGCAGCTGGGCGTCGAACTCGTCGTCCCCGACAAGGTCACCGGCGGCTTCTTCGAGAGCCTCAGCTGGGAGAACGCCGGAAAGTACGCCGCCGACCTGATCCTCCTCGACAACCGCACCGCGGCCCTCCGGCCCAAGGACCTCGCGGCCAAGCCCACCTGGGCCGGTCTGCCCGCCGTCAAGGCCGGCCAGGTCAGCCCCTGGCTCAGCGAACCGCGCTACTCCTACGCCGGCTGCGCGCCCCTCGTCGAGGCCCTCGCCGCGGCGGTCGAGAAGGCCAAGAAGGTCAGCTGACGCCTGCCTTCTCCCGACGGACCGAGAGGAAACACCCACGATGACCGCCGCCCAGCCCGCCACGCCCTACCTCTTCTTCGACCTGCGCGTCCTGCGCACGGAGCGTCTCAGCCCCGCCATGGTGCGGGTCACCTTCGGCGGCGAGCGCCTGTCCACGCTCGTCGGCGGGGGCCGCGACCAGCGCTTCAAGCTGTTCCTGCCGCAGCCCGGCCAGGAGGTCCCGGTCCTGCCAGAGGTCCTCGACGAGAACTGGTTCACGACCTGGCGGGCCCAGGACCCGGCCGTACGGGCCGTCATGCGCACCTACACCGTGCGCGCCCTGCGCCACGGACCCGACGAGCTCGACGTCGACTTCGCCGTCCACGGCGACGCGAACGGACACGGCGGCCCGGCCACGAACTGGGCCCAGGCCGCCCGTCCCGGCGACCGGGTCTCCATCCTCGGCCCCGTCGTCGAGGACAACGGCGGCGTCGACTTCCAGCCCCCGGCCGGCACGGACTGGGTCCTGATCACCGCCGACGAGACCGCGCTGCCCGCCGTCGCCGGCATCCTCGCCTGGCTCCCGGCCGGCACCCCGGCGAAGGTCTGGATCGAGGTCCCCCACGCGGACGACATCCAGGACCTGCCGACCGAGGCCGACGCGGAGATCACGTGGCTGGTGCGGGGGGCGGGGTCGCCGGTGCTCGACGCCGTACGAGCGGCGGAGTTCCCTGCGGGGGTGCCGTACGCGTGGATAGCGGGCGAGGCGGGGACGGTGCGGGGGGTGCGGCGCCATGTGGTCGGTGAGCGGGGCTTCGACCGGCGGGCGGTGACGTTCACGGGGTACTGGCGCCGGGGGGCTACGGAGGAGGATCTGCTGGCGGAGCTGGTGTGACGGTGACGGTACTGGCGTGACCGTGGGGGTGGGTGCCGGGGGCCGGGCCTCCGGGGCAGGACCCTGGACCGTATATTTACGGCGCCGTGCCCCCAGAGCACGGGGAACCCGGAACAGGGCGCCGCAAATACACGTAAGCGTCCAGGGCCCTACCCCTGCGGCCCCGCCCCCTCCCGCCGCCATGCCACGAACGGCCGTCATGGCCATGGGGGCAACGGGTGGGCGGGAGGGTAAAACCCGCCGCGGTAGCGGCGGACACCACAGCGGCGCTCAGCCCGGCCTCAAAACCCCAGCCGCGCCAGCGCCTTCCCCGCGTCGGAGCCGCACACCCCCGAACCCGCCAAGGCCCAAGCGGAAGCGCACAGCGCCCGCAGCCCGTCGATCGGCTCCCCCTCACCCGCGAGCGTGAGCTCGTCCCCCGCGACGGACGCCGTCCAGCCGCCGCACCGGAAACCGTCCCGCTCCTCCGAAACCGCCGGCTGCGGCAGGAGCAGCCCCCGCAGATCCTCGGCCACGTACGTCGGCCGGTGTTCCGGCCGCGCCGCGACCAGCTGCGCGGCCGTCGTCACGCCGGTCAGCACCAGCAGCGAGTCCACCCCGCCCACGTGCGCGCCCTCGATGTCCGTGTCGAGCCGGTCCCCGACCACCAGCGGCCGCTCCGCACCCGTGCGCAGCACCGTCTCGCGATGCATCGGCGGCAGCGGCTTGCCCGCCACCTGCGGCTCGGCGCCCGTGGCGATCCGTACGACCTGCACCGCGGCACCATTGCCCGGCGCGATGCCCCGCGCGCTCGGAATCGTCAGATCCGTGTTCGAGGCGAACCACGGCACGCCCCGCGCCACCGCGTACGACGCCTCCGCCAGCCGTGACCACGGCATGTCCGGCCCGCCGTAGCCCTGCGCCACCGCGGCCGGGTCGTCGTCCGCCGAGTCCACCGGCACCAGCCCGCGCTCCTCCAGCGCGACCCGCAACCCCTCCGCGCCGATCACCAGCACCCGGGAACCGGAGGGGAGTTGGTCGGCGATCAACCGTGCCACCGCCTGCGCGGAGGTGATCACGTCCGACGGCTCCGCCGGCACGCCCAGCCGCGTCAGGTGTTCCGCGACCGTCGCCGGCGTGCGGGCCGCGTTGTTCGTCACGTAGGCGAGGTGCATCCCGCCCTCCCGTGCCGTCGCCAGTGACTCCACGGCGTACGCGATGGCCTCGCCGCCCGCGTACACGACGCCGTCCAGGTCGAGCAGCGCCGTGTCGTAGGCCGTGCTCAGTGGCCGCTCACTGCCCTCGGGGCGGGTCCGGGCGGTTCGAGTCATCGTGTCGTCGCTCCTTGTGCTGTACGTCTCTTCCCCGATCATTGCTCATCCGGCCATGCGGCATAACATTTCCTAATGAGCACTCCAGGCCGAGCAGGGAAAGCAGGGCAAGGACTCCAGCTCGCCCCCTTCCGAGGGCTGCGCTATGTCCCGGAACGGGTCGGCAGCCTCGCCGCCGTCACGTCCCCACCGTACGACGTCGTCGTACGGCCGGACGGCCTGCGTCACCTGGAGACCGCGGACCCGCACAACATCGTCCGGCTGATCCTCCCCCAGGCGGCCACCGCCACCGAGCGGCACCGCCAGGCCGCGGAGACGCTGCACCGCTGGCAGGACGAGCACATCCTCGCCCCCGACCCGGAGCCCGCGCTCTACGTCTACGAGCAGCGCGGCGGCGGCATCCTGCAACGCGGCCTGATCGGGGCCCTGCGCCTGAGCCCCCGCGAGGAGGGCGTCGTCCTCCCCCACGAGGACGTCATGCCGCACATCGTCGAGGACCGCGCGGCCCTGATGCGCGACACCGCCGCCAACCTCGAACCGCTGCTCTTCTCCTACCGGGGCAACGGCAGCAGCACCGGCGCCGCGGGCATCATCGACCGCGTCATCACCTCGGAGCCGCTGCTCTCCACCACCACGGACGACGGCTACGCCCACCGCCTGTGGTCCATCACCGACCCGGACGACCTCGACCTGATCGGCAAGGACCTCACCCACCAGCAGGCCCTCATCGCCGACGGCCACCACCGCTGGGCCACCTACCTGCGCCTGCGCGCCGAGCAACCGGCCCCCGGCCCCTGGGACTTCGGCCTCGTCCTCCTCGTGGACACCACCCGCTACCCCCTCCGCGTACGGGCCATCCACCGTCTCCTGAACCGCCTGCCGGTGGCCGACGCCCTGGCCGCCGTCGCCGGCATCTTCCGCGTACGGACCGTCGACGGCCCCTTGCCGCAGGCGCTCGACGCGCTGGCGGAGGCTTCCGCGGCGGGCGGGAACGCCTTCGTCCTCGCCGGTGACGGCCGTTTCCATCTCCTCGACCAGCCGGACCGGGCCTTCCTGGACCGGGTGGTCCCGGCCGACCGCCCGGAGGCGTGGCGCGCGCTGGACGCGACGGTCCTGCACTCCGCGCTCCTGGAGCACGTCTGGCACGTGCCCGACGACCCCGAGCACATCGGGTACATCCACGAGACGGCCGCCGCGGTACGGCAGGCCGAGCGGCACGGCGGTACGGCGGTGCTGATGCACCCCGTACGCGAGGACGTCGTACGGGAACTCGCCGAGCAGGGCGTCACGATGCCCCGCAAGTCCACGTCCTTCGGCCCCAAGCCGGCGACCGGCCTGGTCTTGCGCAGCCTCGCGCTGAACTGACCGGCCCCGGGCATACGCGGAGGGCGGCACCCCGGGATCCGGGATGCCGCCCTCCGTGCTTCAGGCGATCAGAGGTCAGCTCTTGTCGCTGTCCTCGTCGGCGGCGTCGTCCTTGCCGTCGTCCTTGCCATCGTCCTTCGGCTCGACGTCGGCCTCGGGCTCGGGCTCGGCGGCGTCAGTGGCCTCGGCGGTCTCCACAGCCTCGGCAGCGACCTCGACCTGCTCGACCGTCTCGGTGGCCTCGTGCTCCTCCGCCAGGGCGTCCGTGAACTCGACGCCGTCCAGCTCGGCGAGCCGGTCGGAGGCGTCCGTCTGGCCGCCCTGGTCCGCTTCGAGAGCCTTGGCGAACCACTCGCGCGCCTCGTCCTCGCGACCGACGTCCAGCAGGGCGTCCGCGTAGGCGTACCGCAGTCGCGCGGTCCACGGTTGAATGGAGTTGGACGCGAGCTCGGGACTCTGCAGGGTCACCACGGCGGCCTCGGCCTGGCCCATGTCCTTGCGGGCACCGGCGGCGACCAGACGCATCTCGACCTGACCGGCCTTGTCCAGCTTCTGCACCTCGGGCTCGCCGGCCATGGCCATGGCGCGCTCGGGGCGGCCCATGCCGCGCTCGCAGTCGGCCATGACGGGCCACAGCTC
Organism: Streptomyces sp. ISL-11; assembly: GCF_018614525.1. Lineage (GTDB taxonomy): Bacteria > Actinomycetota > Actinomycetes > Streptomycetales > Streptomycetaceae > Streptomyces. Next base: position 2,247 of record NZ_JAGGOL010000179.1, on the reverse strand, counting down.
GACGGAGCCGGTCATCCGGCGCGCGGCACGGAACTCGGCGAGCGCCTCCGTGTAACGGGCGGTCGCGTACGCGGCGAAGCCGGCGGCCTCGCGGACGGCGGCGACGCGGGAGGCGAGCCGCAGCGCGATCCGGGAGTACTCGTACGCCTGCTCGGGCTCCTCGTCCAGCAGGTTGGCCACCATGACGAGGTTGCGCGCGACCTCCTCGGCGAGACCCTTCGGCAGGCTCATGAGCTCCTGCCGGACGTCCTTGTCGATCTCGTCGCCGGTCACGTCGTCGGGGATCGGCAGACGCTTCACCGGCTCGCGGTCGCCACGGTCCCGGTCACGGTCGTCACGGCGCCCGTAGCCGCCGGAACGCTCGTCCCGGCCACCGCGGTAGCCGCCGCCACCCTGCCGGTCGTCGCGGCGCGGGCCACCGTAGCCACCACCGGACGGACGGCCACCACGGTCGTCACGGCCGCCGCGGAAGCCACCACGGTCGTCGTCGCGACGCGGGCCACGGTCATCGCGGCGGTCGTCACGGCGGAAGCCGCCACGGTCGTCATCGCGACGGGGACCGCCGTAGCCACCACCGGTGGGACGACCGCCACGGTCGTCCTCACGACGGGGGCCACCGTAACCGCCACCGGTGGGACGTCCGCCACGGTCGTCCTCACGGCGGGGGGCGCGGTCGTCACGACGGAACGCCGGACGGTCGTCGCGACGCTCGTCGCGGCCGCCGCGGAAGCCACCGCGGTCGTCGTCGCGGCGGGGGGCGCGGTCGTCACGGCGGAAGGCCGGACGGTCGTCACGGCGCTCGAAACCACCGGGACGGCCACCACGGTCGTCCTCACGGCGGGGGGCGCGGTCGTCACGACGGAACGCCGGACGGTCGTCACGACGCTCGTCGCGGCCGCCGCGGAAGCCACCGCGGTCGTCGTCGCGACGCGGGCCACGGTCATCGCGGCGGTCGTCACGGCGGAAGCCGCCACGGTCGTCCTCACGACGGGGGCCACCGTAACCACCGCCGGCCGGACGGCCACCGCGGTCGTCACGGCGCGGGCCGCCATAGCCACCGCCGGCCGGGCGACCACCACGGTCGTCACGGCGCTCGAAACCGCCCGGACGGCCACCACGGTCGTCCTCACGGCGCGGAGCACGGTCGTCACGACGCTCATCGCGGCCGCCGCGGAAACCACCACGGTCGTCATCGCGACGCGGGCCGCCGTAACCGCCACCGGCCGGGCGACCACCACGGTCGTCACGGCGCGGGCCGCCGTAGCCACCACCGGTCGGGCGACCGCCACGGTCATCCTCACGACGGGGGCCACCGTAGCCACCGCCGGCCGGACGGCCACCACGGTCGTCACGGCGCGGGCCGCCGTAGCCACCACCGGTCGGGCGACCGCCACGGTCATCCTCACGACGGGGGCCACCGTAACCGCCACCGGCCGGACGACCGCCACGGTCGTCACGGCGCGGGCCGCCATAGCCACCACCGGTGGGACGGCCGCCACGGTCATCCTCACGACGGGGGCCACCGTAACCGCCACCGGCCGGACGACCGCCACGGTCGTCACGGCGCGGGCCGCCATAGCCACCGCCGGCCGGGCGACCACCACGGTCATCGCGGCCGCCGCGGTCGTCACGTCGGTCGTCGCGGCGGAAACCGCCACCACGCGAGTCATCGCGACGGGGCCCGCGGGGGGCTCCTCGCCGCTCGCCGCCCGATCGATCGTCGGGAGAGTTGGTGGACATCGACGTGACTCCTGTCTTCGGGTACCGCAGTCATTCTCGCGCAACCAGCTGGCCAGCGCGCTTCAGCAAAAACAAAAAGGACCCTTGGTCCCAGCATGAACGCTGGGACCAAGGGTCCTTGAAAGATTGTTCGGCGGCGTCCTACTCTCCCACACGGTCCCCCATGCAGTACCATCGGCGCTGAAAGGCTTAGCTTCCGGGTTCGAAATGTAACCGGGCGTTTCCCTAACGCTATGACCACCGAAACCCTATCGGGTTCTAGCGAACAAGCACACTCTTTAATTAAGTAAGTGAAGCTGTTCAACCGGTGCGACTGTTCGCAACCCGGGAACAACACAGTGGACGCGAGCAACTGAGGACAAGCCCTCGGCCTATTAGTACCAGTCAGCTCCAACCGTTACCGGTCTTCCACACCTGGCCTATCAACCCAGTCGTCTACTGGGAGCCTTAACCCCTCAAAGGGGGTGGGAATACTCATCCCAAAGAAGGCTTCCCGCTAAAATCCTT